>JAENIV010000058.1 GCA_016844295.1 Candidatus Berkelbacteria bacterium | reverse complement strand
GACCAACCTCGGGTTGGAAAACAAAAAAACTTATCTTTTCTTTCGTCGGATTTATTTTCCTTTTTTCGGTTTGCGCTAATTTTTCATATGCTAAGGCTGATTATTCTGCTGGAACTTTGGTGTCAATGACTAATTCTACCCGAACTAAAAACGGTTTAGGGGCTTTAACGACTAACTCACAGTTAACATCTGCGGCTTATGCCAAAGCTCAAGATATGTTAACAAATCAATATTTCGCCCATACCTCCCCACAAGGCAAAACGCCTTGGGATTTTATTCGAGGTGCGGGCTATAACTATGATTATGCTGGTGAAAACCTCGCAATTGGTTATACAGATTCTTCAGAACTTTTTTCTGCCTGGATGGCGTCGGCTACTCACAGGGAAAATATTTTAAATTCAAGTTTCCGAGAAATTGGCATCGCTGTTGTTTCAGGTACCTACGAAGGATCTGAGACAATAGTTGTTGCCCAGGAGTTCGGCGCCCGCGCAGATTCTCCTCAAGAAGAGGTTGCCTCAAGCCAAGCGCCAGAGCCGCAAAATAGTCAAACCCCTTCTAATCCCTCGACTACCCCGGCTCCTAATTCGACAGCGACCAAAAACTTTCAGTTCGTCCGCGACAGATCGTCTTTTTCACCTCAAACAGTTTTTGTTGGTGAAGAAGTTATTTTTCAAGCAACTGTCACAGGAGATATATCAATATTAGAAGTTCAGGTTTTTGACCAAAAATTCAACCTTTTAGAGACAGGTTCAGTTTCGGGTGACATAGACAAAACTTATTCTACTAAACAAAAAATTTCTCATGAAGGTGATTCTGATGTAACAATTGTCGCCAAAGATAAAAACGGTAACTCTAATAGCCTAATCTTGGGTAAATTAACAGTTAACAAAACTTTAATTTCTAAAAACACTAATGAGGAGGCACCAGAAGGAATGTTCGCGGGATTTAAAGCCTCTCTTACAAACTACTGGTATGTTTATACAATTATTGGCGGTCTTTTGCTTGCCGGGATCGGATACTTGATCTTTCGTAAAATTAAATTAGGTAAAAACCTTAAAGTTCGATTGGCTCTCTGGGAATTATAAGAAAAATTAAATATCAAGTTAGAAGAAAGAGCCTTACTCTACAAGCGGGCTCTTTCTTTGATTGTGAACGATCGGCGGCTAATTCTTGCCATATTGATGGTTTTCTGTTAAAATAAATCATAGGCAGTTAAATCTGTTATTGTTTGTATTTTATCGCGGGGTGGAGAAGTAGTATCTCGCGAGGCTCATAACCTCGAGATCGGTGGTGCAATTCCACCCCCCGCTACCAAGGCTGAGTAGCTCAGTGGTAGACTATTCCTGCGGGAATCAGAGCAGCGGACTCATTACGCGGCAGTGTAGCTCAGTGGTAGAGCAAGGTCTTCATAAGGCCGAGGTCGATGGTCCGAATCCATCCACTGCCAGAAAAAACTGTCTTGCGGAACCCGCCGAAGGCGGGGTAAGCCGTTGGTCGGTGGTTCAAATCCACCCTCAGCCACTTGAGATAATATTGTTAGGAAATCAATGAATAAGGGAAGTTTTTTTAGAAATATTTTTTATATTATTGCTGCAATTGTTGTCGGACTAATTATTTATTCATTAGTTATTCCCGTGGGAGGTAAAATCGAGCAGGTACCCTTGTCTCGGATATCCCAAGAAGTTCAAGAGGGCAAAATAACTTCTATAACAGTTAATCAAGATCAGATTACTGCCGAACTTAAAGATGGGAGCCAGCAGCAATCTTATAAAGAGTCCTCAGCAACTTTAAAAGATTATAATATTACACCAGATAAAGTTCAAATTGATGTTAAAAATCCCAATAAGGGAACTTTTTGGCCGACATTTTTATCAATCGGTCTGCCTTTTCTCTTAATTGGCGGATTTTTATATTTTATGCTCAAACAGGCCCAAGGCGGGAATATGCGCGCTATGTCTTTCGGACAATCCCGCGCCCGTCTATTTGGACCTGGCTCCAAGAAAATTTCTTTTAAAGACGTTGCTGGTCTCGTTGAGCCTAAACAAGAATTGCAAGAGGTTGTCGAATTTTTACGCAGCCCCGGAAAGTTTAAACTCCTGGGGGCGGAAATTCCCAAGGGTGTATTACTGGTTGGTCCTCCGGGCACAGGTAAGACTTTACTTGCGAAGGCGGTGGCAGGAGAAGCTGGAGTTCCGTTTTACTCAATTTCTGCTTCCGAATTTGTAGAAATGTTTGTCGGAGTTGGTGCTGCCCGCGTACGTGATCTCTTCCAAAAAGCCAAAAGAAATGCCCCGGCGATACTTTTTGTCGATGAATTAGATGCCATCGGCCGCCAAAGAGGCTCTGGTCTTGGTGGGTCACATGATGAGAGGGAGCAAACTTTAAATCAGATTCTTGTTGAAATGGACGGATTCGAGACAGATACGCGAGTAATTGTTGTGGCGGCTACCAATCGACCTGATGTATTAGATCCGGCACTGTTACGGCCCGGGAGATTTGATCGCCGAATAGTTATAGATCTTCCTGATCTTAAAGAACGAGAAGAAATTTTAAAAATTCATTCACGGGGAAAACCCCTATCTGGCGATGTAAATTTGGAAATAATTTCTAAACAAACTGCCGGACTTTCTGGGGCAGATTTGCGCAACATTATGAATGAAGCGGCGATTTTGGCTGCACGTTTAAATCAGAAAGACGTTACTCAGAAAAATTTATCCGGTTCGATTGAAAAGGTCATGCTGGGGCCAGAGCGAAAATCACATTTAATGTCTGAAAAGGAAAGACAAGTATCTGCCTTTCATGAAGCAGGCCACGCTATCATTGGCAAAATTTTGCCTAATTGCGACCCAATTCATAAAATCTCTATTGTTTCGCGTGGAATGGCTCTAGGCTATACTTGGTCTTTGCCACAAGAAGATAGAAAACTTTACTCTACGGCAAAATTCGAAGACGACATTGCCCAATTACTTGGTGGTTATACATCTGAAAAAATTATCTTTGGCCAAGTAACTACCGGGGCCCAAAATGATCTCAAGCGTGCTACAAACATCGCCCGAGACATGGTTATGATCTACGGTATGAGTGAAAAGATAGGCCCAGTTGTTTTAGGCGAAAAAGAAGAAATGATATTCTTAGGTAGGGAAATACACGAAGAAAGAAATTATTCAGAAGTTGTCGCCGCCGAGATAGATAAAGAGGTTACCGGGATCATTGAGCGTGCACAAAAAGTTGCTACCAGCCTTCTTACAAATCGAAAGACGCTTCTAAAGAAGGTTTCCCAAAAACTAATCCTCGATGAGACTATTGAAGGTCCCGAGTTTGACAAGTTATTTTCTTAAGAATATTTTAAGTTTGTAAGATATTATTTTTGGCCCTAATTTGAAAAGGAGGGGATATGGCGTATTTGCGCCGTTTTAAAAGGTTACCAAATAGGTTGAAAGTCACTTATCTTTTAATATCTTTAATGGTTCTATTAAGCATCGGTGTATTTATCAGGGCGGCTTTAACTGGTAAAATGTCACCCAAAGCTGAAGGGGAAAGCGCCTCGATGTATCTAATAAACCCCCCGATGGTTGATGTTGGCCAAATTGTTGATGTCGATATCTTTGTGAATTCGAATGCTTCAGTCGACACAATTGCCGTTAGGTCATTAAATTATAATTCCGCCCTGCTTGATTCTATTGATCAAGATTCCGGAATCGATGGAATTCAAATAAAACCCCAGTCGATCGGAGATTTTTCAATTTTAGAAAATAATGTTGATCAGGGATCAGGGAAGGTTACTTTTGTTTTACAAAACAGCGGGAGCCAGGTAAATGATTTAAGCGCAGGCACAAGAATCGCGACGGCGAAATTTCTTACTAAATCAGCGGGAGTAAATGAATTTAATTTTGATTTTACCCCCGGTTTGTCTGGTGATTGTGACGTCATTATTAATCCTCCGGGTGGTGGCGGCCCAGTCGATATACTTTCTTCGGCTTCACGTTCTAATCTAACCATAATTTCTCCGACAGCCGTGCCTACGCCGACGAGTACTTACTTTCCACCCGAAGAGACCCCTGAGCCAACTCAAGTCCCTACCCAAAATCCGACTCCCCAGGAATCAATAACTCCAGGTCCGGTCAGTTCATCTGAGGGAAATAATCCGCCCCCAACGGCGATTGCCTTAGTCACTCCTGGCCCCAACATTTCTATTACCCCGACACCTTTAATAATTGAAACATCAGAACCAACCCCGGCACCCGAGATTGAAATCGCCGGGATCGGAATTTCTAAAACAATGGCCTTAATCCTCTTTATTGGTATTCCGATTCTTTTGACCGCGATAGCGTATTTTATCTGGTGGTGGCTCAAACAAAAAAAGGGTGGTTTTAAGACAGATAAAAAAGATTCAGACGATGATGATCTAATTTAGTTTTGGGACCCTGGGTTGAAAAAATCAATTTTTATAAATACAATAAAAGCCCCCGAGAGAGCCTTGTTTTCCTCGCCTAGGGCTCGTAGAATAGGACTATGAAAAGATTTTTAGGCAATTTTTTTGGTAGCAAAAACTCGTTCAGGGCTGCCTCGCTCATACTCATCGTGACCTTGTTTTTGTCTAATGTCCTTGGAGTTGTCAGAGATCATTATTTATCCCAAAAAATTCCCACAGATATTTTATCGGTCTATTACGCCGCTTTTCGAATTCCAGATTTAATATTTAATGTTCTGGTTCTCGGAGCAATCTCTTCGGCTTTTATCCCAATATTTTCGTCTTTATTAGCCCATAAAAAGGATAAAGAAGCTTGGGAAGTGGCTAATTCAGTTATAAATACGGCAATTATATTATTAATTATTGCCTGCGCAATACTCGTAACGGTAAAATTGGCTCGTATAATGCTCGCTTCGCCAATATTTTTCGGTTTTTCATATATATTTGGAGCTGTTCTAAATTCGTCCAAGCGTTTTGTTGTCTATTCTTTTGCCCCATTAATTTATAACGTATCAATTATATTAGGGACTCTATTTTTAAGTGATCGGATAGGAGTTGTTGGAGTATCCTTGGCCGTGGTCGCGGGCGCATTTTTACATATGCTCATTCAGATTCCGGTAGTAATTAAACTTGGTTGGCGATGGCAGGCCTTGCTAGATTGGAAGAACGCATATGTTAGACGGATCGGAATTTTAATGGTTCCAAGAGCTATTGGTTTGGGGGCAAACCAAATACTTTTATTAGTCTTTACGGGGATTGCGTCTTCTTTAAGTGGGTCGGCGGTAGCAATCTACAATTTGGCAGACAATATCCAGACTATGCCCATGGTTGTTTTTGGGACGTCGTTTGCCATGGCAATTTTCCCGACACTGGCTGAAAAATATGCCCAAAAAGATTATGAAAGTTTTGATTATTTTCTCAATAAAACTCTCAGGTCAATTTTATTTTTTATGGTTCCAATTGTTTTTGGAGTAATTCTCTTGCGGGCCCAGATTGTTAGATTAATATTAGGATCCGGATTTTTTGGATGGCAACAAACGATCGATACGGCCAATACTTTAGGTTATTTTGCCATCGCCTTGGTATTTACTAGTATTATTCCGCTTTTCGCACGGGCTTTTTACGCTTTACATAATACCAAGACTCCTATGGTAATTACAATTATTACGGTTATAGTTTCAATCGTTGCAGGGAAATTTTTATCTGCATCAATGGGTATCACCGGATTAGCATTGGCTTATTCAATCGGGTCATTTATAAATGCGGTCCTTCTATATCTTATTTTACGGACAAAAATTAAAATTACTGAAGGAAAAATTATAATATTTTTAATAAAAATAATCATAGCCACGGTTATAATGGCAGTGGCGATCCAAGAACTGAAACTTATTTTAGCAATATTTGTCGACATGCGAAGATTCTGGGGAGTATTTTTACAGACTTTAGGCGCAACAATCGGGGGTGGGCTTATTTATATCCTCTTGGCCTGGATATTTGGTTGCGAAGAAATTGCTTCGGTTAAAGTTATTTTTGCCAAACTCACAGGGAGGTCTCTTGCTGAACAAACGAATGAGCCAGGAAGATGAATTTTATAGCGAGTTAGATAAGAGGACCGCTCGGCATAGTTGTTGCACTTTCCAGACGATGATTATCTTTTTCGGCATTTTACTGATAATTGCCACATTAGGAACAATTTATATTGTTTACCAAGTAAAACAAATTAATGTTACATTTCCACAATTTAATCTAACAGAATCAATAAAAAACAGTCTATCTAAAAAACTTAATTCCAAGAACCTTACAAATCCACAACTTGATATGGTCATTACTTCGGAAGAATTTTCAAGCATCGTATCACCTGGTATTAAAACAAGCATTTTGGAAATTGATCAAATGCAAGCGAAAATTTATGAGACTGATATTAAAATATTTGGAAAGTTAATCAAACCCCTAAAATCTGATATTGAAATTACCGCCGTTCCTATAATCCAAGATGGAAAAATCAAATTGGAAATCCAAAAAATTAACGCTGGCAAATTATCTTTACCTGGATTGCTAAACAACGAAATTGAAAAGTCTATTAACAAACTATTGGATGCAAATTTCGCGTCAATTTATCAACAGTATCAAGCTAAAGAAACTAAACTTCATGCTGACGAATTGGAAATTATTGGACAACTTAAATAGATAGGAGAATTATGTATCAATCATTTTTAGCAATTATTGCTCTTTTGGGGGCGGTATATTGTTTATTTACGCGTCAGGTTAAGATAGGCTTGGGCTATTTTATTTATGCGATTGCCTTTATCCTATTATTACCGAATTTGACTGAAGGCATTAAGACAGACATTCTTTCAGCGATTGCCATGGTTTTATTCGTGATCGGCACTCTAGTTATCGCCTGGAAAAAAATTGCTAAAAAAGACATTGCGGCTTCAGAAACTCAAAAAAATGCAAATGCCTAAAAATATTTTGATTCTACATGGATGGGAGGGAGACCCAAATTTATATTGGATTCCTAAAGCCAAAAAAATGTTTGAAGAAATGGGCTTTCGAGTTTTTACTCCCAAGATGCCCGGGGATTACTTTCCCCAAAAAGAAGAATGGCTAAAAGTTATTAAAGATCTTAAGCCTGACAAAACTTGGATTTTAATCGGCCATTCTTTAGGCGGGGTGGCAATATTAAATTACCTTGAACAAACCTCTGAGCCTATAAGTCAGGCTATTCTAATTGCCACACCGTTTGAGCCAATGAAATTTACACCAATTGCTAATTTTTTTGAAAACGGATTTGATTGGGAAAAAATTAGAAAAAATTGTCAAAATACAATAGTTTTAAATGAAATTGATGATTCTATCGTTCCCTTAGAACATGGTCAAAAGTTAGCCGCAGCTTTAAAGGTGCAATTACATCAAATTCCTGGTGGCACGCATTTTCATAATATTGATTTGGAGTTGTTAAAAGGATTAATGATATAATAAAAATGGAGGGAAATATGAAAAAAAGAATAAAAATTCTATTAATCATCTTGGGGGCTGTTCTGATTGCTTTCGGGATTGTGATGTATTTTTATAGCCCATATTCTGAAGCAGCGAGAGGGGGTTGGGGGCATGGCAAGCAAAAATCATCGCCATCACCGACTTTGACAGTTACGGCAGCCACAACGCCCACATTTTCTCCTACTACCACGAGTGGCGGTGTGCCAAGTCCAATTTATGGTGTGACAGTGGATGACACAAGTGGTATTTCTAACACTGTGACCGCTTTGAGTAAACTTTCTAAAAAACCGACGGTGAGAATTGTTTTTGACCCGGGGATGCGTCCAGCTGATTACCAAACGGCGGTTGATCAAATAAGAACAGTTGCCTATACCATGGGGCAACCGGTTGATTCAGATGGAATGAAAAATTATACCCTAGATCAATATAAAGCCCGTTTTACGGAATATCTAAGTGCTTTCGGTAGTAAAATTGATATTTGGGAGGTCGGCAATGAAGTTAATGGCGAATGGTTGGGTTCGGCAACAGATGTCTCAGCCAAAATCTCTGCCGCCTACGATATTGTCAAAGGTGCGGGTAAAACAACTGCTTTAACTTTGCATTTTAATGAAGGTGCGGATTGTCCAACTTATCCAATTAATGAAATGTATTCATGGGCTAATACCTATGTGCCTGATAAAATGAAACAAGGGACAGATTATGTGTTATTTAGTTATTACCCGGAAAATTGTCCGGAGATTAAACCAGTCTGGAATGTGGAATTTACCAAAATAGGCAATATTTTTCCTAATGCCAAACTTGGATTTGGCGAAATAGGAATGAATGGTGGCACCGATGCCCAAAAAGCCACTTTGGTAAATGAGTTTTACCCAATGCAGATTTCTCATCCGCGCTATGTTAAGGGAGTGTTTTGGTGGTATTTCAAAGAAGAAATGGTACCCTATACTAATTATCTTTGGGGCGTATTAAATCAGTCTTTTACTAAATAAATATTAAAGAGTAAATATGAAAGAAATTTCAATCGAGATGGCATTACGGTTTCGCCATCCGGAAATTGTTATCAATGTCGTTACAAAATCGAAAGAAGGAAAAGTTGATGTGACGCCTTTGGGGTGGGCCATGCTTGGCAGTTCCTCGCCCAATACATGGGCAATCGGAGTTTATAAAAAACATTATTCCCATAAATCTATTTTAGATACAAAAGAATTTACAGTATGTATTCCTTCGTTTTCTCAAGCCAAAGACACTTTGTTTTGCGGGGCGAATTCTGGTTGGAAAATTGATAAATTACCTCAAACTAATTTTAAAATATTACCGGCTAAAAAAGTTTCTACACCAATAATCGAAGATTCGTTAGCTTGTTTTGAGTGTAAACTTATTGATCAAACGAAATAGATAACCAAAGTGTCATCGCGGATGGCCGCCCGCGGTCCGTGGCGGATGCCAAGAAAAGTATCAGCCAGGCAAATGACTGTTCCGTCCGTCATCTCCTGAAGTTTGAGGTGGGACTCCACAGCGGCGCCGTTTAGGGCTTGGGAGCCTAAGAAACACGCGCGTGTGAAATTGTGGTGATTCGTCACCTTCTTTCGCGGAGTCCGAAGATTTCCCAAATAAAAGTATATTACCTGGTTCTATTTTCAAGAGGTTGAATACCCTGCGGCTTGATGCAGAGTAGTTTATACAACAATTGTGATTTTATCTCGACCATTTGTCTCTGATATGGTAAAATATTGGTATGGAAAAGTCTCACGAGCCCCAAATTATAAATTTTAAATTGGACCGTCAACCCACCACAGAAGAATCGGCGGCTTTTGAAATTGTCAAAAAACTTCAAGATAAAGGTTTTGAAACCTATATTGCCGGCGGGGCCGTTCGCGACTTATATCTTAGAAGACCGGTTCATGACATTGATATTGCCACCGCAGCCGAGCCGGAGAAAATCCA
>JAENIV010000005.1 GCA_016844295.1 Candidatus Berkelbacteria bacterium | reverse complement strand
TATTAGATGATCCCTCGAAACCACTTTTTAACCGGGCTATTTCTGGAACTTACCCTTCGGGATCAATCATTAAACCAGTTATTGCTGCCGCCGGCCTTGAAGATGGCACCATTACTGCGAGCACAACTATCAACGATCCCGGGGAAATCAAAGTTGGCAATTATACATATCCAGATTGGAAATCTCATGGTCTGGTAGATGTGAGAAAAGCGCTTGCTGAAAGTTGCAATGTCTTTTTTTACTCTGTAGCCGGCGGGTGGGACAAAATCAAGGGGCTTGGAATCACTAAGCTCGATAATTATCTAAAACAGTTCGGTTTTGGCGAACAAACGGGCATTGATATTCCTGGCGAGGCAAGGGGCATAGTTCCAGACCCGGTCTGGAAAGAAAAGGTTAAAAAAGAAATGTGGTATTTAGGCGATACATATCACTTAGGCATTGGTCAGGGGGATTTTTTAATTACACCTTTGCAGATGGTCAATGCCGTGAGCGCTATTGCCAATGGCGGTCAATTAATGAAACCTCAATTAGTTGCCAAAATAACCGACCAAGACGGTAATACAATTTATGAAACCCCGAAAGAAATAATACGACAGGGATTTATTAATAACGATAATGTACAAATTGTTAGAGAGGGAATGCGCCAAGCCGTAACCACAGGTTCTGCTCAACAACTAAACGATTTACCTGAAATGGTCGCTGCCAAAACCGGCACCGCTCAGTTTGGCAATGAGGATAAAACTCACGCGTGGATGGTCTCCTTTGCGCCCTACCATAATCCGGAGATCGCAATAATTGTTTTAATCGAAGGCGGAGGTGAAGGTTACGCGACCGCCGGACCGGTAACTAAACAAATTTTAAATTGGTATTTAGCGAATAAGTAACATATATTGACTCCGTAAGATATTTTACTTTCTTGTATATAAATATATGTAATATAATTCATTTTTTTAATAAACTACTTCATAGCAGGCTACAAAGTGTCCCTGCGGGGTATCCAACCTGTTGAAAATAAGAAAGATAGTATTTGCTTAAATATCTAACGGGGTTGACTTTTAATTATATGTAATATAATATATATATTAAGGATTTCTTTCCTAGCGCTATTTTCAAGCGTAAATCCATGGTCATTAAGCCATGGACGAAGCGTGTAAAATAAATGTGCGAATAATCTATTAATTATATTTAAATCTGCAGGCAAAGATTGGAGTTCAAATGACTGGTGACATCCTTCTAACTTCAGAGGGGCGAGAAAAAATCCAAAACGAACTGACGAACCTTAAAGATAGGCGTCGGGAAGTGGCAGACAGAATTAGAACAGCTCGAGAATACGGTGATTTATCCGAGAATTCCGAGTATGAAGATGCTAAAAATGAACAGTCCTTTGTAGAAGGACGCATTTTAGAATTAGAGGAAATGCTTAGGCGCGCACGCGTTGTGGCTAAAAATGGCACGGATAAAGTTGAAATGGGCTCAACCGTAATCTTGAGAATGGACGGTCAAACTCTTGAATACACCATTGTTTCCTCTTCGGAATCAGACCCAGTTTCAGGAAAAATTTCTTCAGAATCACCAATCGGGTTTTCCTTGTTTGGCAAGACGAAAGGGGAGACTGTTGAAATTTCTACTCCTAACGGTAAAATGACCTGTAAAATCGTGTCCATTAAATAACTCTTAAGTGGATTTTTAAATTTCGTTCTGATACAATTAAACCAGAAAGCATCTGGTATTTTTTCAAAATGGCTAAGTTGCTCTTGGCGACCGCCCGACTTGCCAAAGGCGTGTTAAGGGAGAAAAAATGTTTTGGGTAGATGAAATTATTGAAGATATTTTAAAGAAAATTCCGAAGGACTCATACCTTATAACTGACTGGACGACCCCGTCTGGTCATTCTCACGTCGGCGCTCTAAGGGGAGTGATAGTCCATGATATAATTCGTCAGGGTTTAGAAGCCAAAAATAAAAAGGCAGGTTTCCAATTTGGATTTGACGATTTTGACCCCATGGACGGATTGCCAATTTATGTTGATAAATCATGGGAAAAATTCATGGGTATACCCCTTTCACGAGTTCCCGCGCCCGACGGGCAATCCAAAAGTTTTTCCGAGCAATATTTGCAAGAATTTACAGATGTTTTTAATGGCCTGGGAATCACACCCCAAATTGTTAAAACGTCGGAACTCTATAAAAGCGGGAAATTTAACAAAGCGATTTCATTAGTATTAGATAACGCACAAGAAATTCGTAAAATATATAAAGAAGTATCAGGTTCTGACAAGGGCGAAGATTGGTTTCCCCTGCAAGTTGTATGCCCTAAATGCGGCAAAATTGGGACGACTAAAGTTACCGATTGGAATGGCAAAGAAGTTCGATTTAAATGCCAAGAGAATTTAGTCAAATGGGCTAAAGGTTGCGGCTATGAAGGGTCAAAATCGCCATTTGATGGAAATGCAAAATTGCCCTGGAAGGTTGAGTGGGCGTGTAAATGGTTTATTTTCGGCACAGATATAGAAGGCGAAGGCAAAGATCACTCAGCCGCCGGCGGTTCACGAGATATCGCTAACGCTATTTACAGAAAAGTTTTTTCGGCCCAAGGCCGATCCGCCGCGGGCGGGAAAAAAGAGCCTCCTTACGATATTCCTTATGAATTTTTCTTAGTTGGCGGTAAGAAAATGGCATCGTCTAAGGGTTTAGGGGTCACTGCTAAAGACATGGTTGATTTTTTGCCGGCAAATATTTTAAGATTTTTGTTTGTAAGAACTCGAGCGAAAAGAGCGATTGAATTTAAGCCCGAGGGCGAAACTATTCCACTGCTTTATGATGAATTTGACCGCAATATGGAATTATTTTACAAAGATCCAAAACAAGATCTTGCTAGGGCATATTATTATTCTGTCGGTTCGGATAAAGAACAGACCCTATATCAACCTCGTTTTTCAAAAATTGCCTATATGCTTCAAATGCCGCGAGTGGATGTTTTTGAATATGCAAAAGAAGAGAAGGGGAGCGAATTAACTGAAATAGAAAAGAAGGAAATTGAAAATCGAATTGAAATTGCTAAAAAATGGCTCCAAAATTATGCCCCGGAAAATTATAAATTTACGATATTAGATAAAATGCCAGCTGTGGATTTAAGCGAAAAGCAAAAGGAATTTTTAGCCAAGATATTAGAAACTTTTCAATCAAAAGAAGATTGGTCAGGTGAAGATTTGCACAAAAAAATTCATAATGTAAAAAATGATTTAAAGATTAACCCTCGTGATGCCTTTGCATCTATTTACCAAATTTTTATCGGCAAAGATTCTGGCCCGCAAGCCGGCTGGCTCTTGGCAAGTTTGGATAGGGAATTTGTTCTCTTAAGATTACAAGAAATCGAAAAGTAAAGATTAATTGTTCTATAAATTCAGACCTGAGACTTGAATTTTTTTGGGTATTTTGATATATTACATTGTTGGTCAGTTTGATCAAGGAGCACACAGGTGGAGACAAGTTTACCGGATCCCGTGAAGATGGAAGATGTCCTCGGATCTATCAAGAACGGTGCGTCAGTTTGCCTCCTCAGTGCCAGAGAGCCGTTTGAAGTGGCATCAAGAATTTCAAGGCAGATCCAAGAGTTTGGCCTTAGTAAGCAAGTCGTCCTTAGGAAACCTTGGGAAACGAATGAGGCTAGGCAAATAGCGAGAGAATATGGTGGATTGATCTATATTGCCCAAATTAAAGCCAATAGCCTAACTGAATTTCTGGCAGAAATAGTGATGGCCATTCATAGTCTATCCCAGTGTATCACCACGACCATAGAACCTCCGAAAAGGATCCTCATTGTCAATGGTACGAGTTTGCCTGCGGATGTAATCAACTTCGTCTTACCACGGCTGACACTTCAAATCACCGACTGGAAAATTTATTGGACCAATTTCGATGGGGTTTTCCCTATCGGGACCATGACAATCTAGGGGCTTTTTGCCCCTTTTTGTTATCGTTCGATATGGTATAATAAAATCAAGGAGTTCTATGCTTGATATAAAATATGTTCGGGAAAATTTGGCGGAAGTTAAGAAAAAAATTGCCACAAAATGTCAATTTAAATGTGAGGTGGATAAAGTTTTAAAATTGGACGAAGAAAAAAGGGTTCTCATGGGCAGAGTGGAGATGCTCCGGGCGGAAGCTAATAAAGTTTCCAAACAAAAAGGGCGCCGCCCAGACGCCGTCCATAGGATAGGACTCTGTCCGGAGGAGGGCTCTGCCCCGGAGGGCGATATTGCTCGTGCTAAAGAAATTAAAAAAATGCTCAAAGATCTCGAACCGCAACTGGCTGAGGCCGAAGAAAATTTTAAAGTCGAAGCCGTCAAATTGCCTAATCTCCCCCTCGACGATGTGCCGGTGGGTAAAAGTCCGAGCGAAAATGAAGTCATTAAAAAAGAGGGGAAAATCACCCTCGAAAAAGGCAAAGACCATATTGAGATAGGTAAGGTCCTCGATATTATTGATATTGAACGCGCTTCGAAAGTTTCCGGTTCGCGCTTTTACTATTTGAAAAACCAGGCTGCCGAACTCGAATTCGCCCTTGTCCAATATGCTTTAGATATTGTTAAAAAGGAGGGATTTAAACCAATTATTCCGCCTGACATTATTAAACTTGATGCCGCCTGGGGGTCGGGCCATTTGGAGGCGATTAATGACGATGCCTATCATATTAAAGGCGAAGATTCGGTATTGGTGGGAACGTCCGAACAATCCATCCTGCCTTTACATATGAATGAAACTTTAACCGATTTACCCTTACGTTATGTGGCTTTTTCAACTTGTTTTCGCCGGGAAGCCGGTTCTTATGGAAAAGACGTTAGGGGAATACTACGGGTGCATCAATTCGATAAGCTCGAAATGTTCACTTTTTGTCGTCCAGAGGATTCTCAAAAAGAGCATGATATAATTGTCAATTTGGAAGAAAGGATAGTTTCCGGTTTGGGACTCCCCTATCAAGTTGTAAAGTTATCCACAGGGGATATTGGACTCCCCTCTGCTAAAACTATCGACATCGAAACCTGGATGCCAGGAGAAGGTAAATATCGCGAAACCCACTCTTCAAGTAACTGTACGGATTTTCAAGCGCGGCGCTTAAATATTCGTTATAAGTCGGATGAAGGCAATAAATTTGTTCACACTCTAAACGGTACCGGCGTGGCGATCGGGAGGATGCTAATCGCGATATTGGAAAACTATCAACAAAAAGATGGGTCGGTGAAAGTTCCGGAAGTTTTGCATAAATATTTGGATTTTAAAGAAATAATGAATATGAGGAGGTAGTAAATGTCTGGAGAAACACCGTCATTTAATGGGGAAAATTTTAGCCCTGAGGTTAATAAGCCTTCTGAGGTGACAAGACCTCGTTATGATTTGAGTAAATTTATACGTTATCTCGGTATTGTCGGTGGAATGGCAGCCGCTTCAAGTGGGATTGAGGGTAGGATAGCTAATGCCGCACCCGAGCAAAAATTAAACCCGGTTCAAGAAAGTTTAATGCAGGAAAGAGCTACAGATGTTATTGCTACTAATGCAGTCGCGATGCAATTTTTTCCAGAGAAGATTATTAGGGAAACCGATGGGTGGGGAAAGACTCATTTGCGTTTTGAAGCCCGGGTTGATGTAAATATGAGGATGACCGATGCAATTGAAAGTTCGCCAATTTTAATGGGTCAAGTTCAGGAAGCCACGGCCAAGGTGGAAAAGGCATCCGAGAAAATAAGTCGGATTTATAAGCAACGGTCTGAAATGGTAGATAAGATGGCAGGGTTAAGTCAATAACAAAAACAGCAAATTAAACAAGAAATGCTCGCGGCTCTTTCAACCACTTTCAGGTTAGCGGGGCATAAATTATCCGAGGGAGAAGTTCTAAGTATTGGCGAACAACAAGTTGATGATTTGAACTCTGTTGGAGATTTGGCTTTTGCGGCTTCGGAATTTTCCAAAGGTTTGTATGACGATGTGGCTTCTCTTTCAGGGCCAGTTCGAGCGAAATTTCTTGGCGAATGCACAGAAACTTTTGTTAGCGCTGGTGTTCTTGGCGCAATGGAATTGGTTAGGGGAAAAGGTATCGAAAGGAAATAAATTTTTATGAAAATAATTATTTCAGGCAAACAATTCAAAGTTGATGAAAATTTAAGAAATTACATTAACGAGCGGTTTTTAAAGTTTTCTAAATTTGTTAAAGAACCGGCAAAAATCGAAGTGGTTTTGTCTGATGAAATGGGTACAAAGGGTGGCGTTGATAAATGTGTGAAAGTAACAATTACACTCCCAGAGCTTAAAACTCCAATACACATTGAAGAAATAACCAGCGATTTTATGGGTTCGATAAATTTAATTGAGGAACGTTTGGAAAAACACCTCCTAAAATATAAAGAACAGATAAAAGTTGGGGACAGATACCCTAAAAAGTACTACGAAGCAAAATTAGAAGAAGAAGCGGAGGGGGAGATTTAACTCGCTTTTTTGATATTGTTATGCTAAAATTAACCTGAAAGGAACCTAAATGCTCGGATTTTTAGGTAAGATTTTTGATTCGAACGAAAAAGTGGTTGGACAGTTAAAACCGAAAGTGGATCAAATTAATTCACTCGAGGAAAGTTTTCAAAAACTTACCGATAAACAACTTAAAGAAAGAACTAAAGAATTTAGAGAGCGTTTAAGTAAGGGCGTAACACTTGATGATATTTTGCCAGAGGCTTTTGCCGCAGTTCGGGAAGCCGCCAAGCGCGCGATTGGCCAGAGGCATTTCGACGTCCAGTTAATCGGCGGAATGGTCCTTAATAGTGGGAAAATCGCCGAAATGAAAACTGGTGAAGGAAAAACGTTAGTCGCGACTTTACCCCTCTACTTAAACGCCCTTGAAGGTAAGGGGGCGCATTTGGTAACGGTTAACGATTATTTAGCACGTTTTCATTGTGCTTGGATGGGAACAATTTACGATAAATTAGGTATGAGCGCAGCGGTGATTAATCACGAATCATCGTTTTTATTTACCCCAAACAAACGTGATGTTGATCCTGTTTCAATCGAATATGAAAATTTATTGCCAATCACCAGACGTGAAGCCTACTACGCGGATATTACCTATGGAACAAACAATGAATTTGGCTTCGATTATTTGCGTGACAATATGGTCCAGTCAATCGAGCAGATGGTTCAGAGACCTGACCTTAATTTTGCTATTGTTGACGAAGTTGACTCAATTTTAATTGACGAAGCTAGAACTCCCTTGATTATTTCCGCGCCCGCAGAGGAATCAGCTTCTTTATACCGGCAATTTGCCATGATGGTGCCCCGGCTTAAAGATAAAGACGATTATGATGTTGATGAAAAAATGCACTCAGTCACTTTAACCGACGCGGGCATGAAGAATGTTGAAAAAATGTTGGGGATCGAAAATATTTACGAATCACGGTCAATTCAACTCGTCCATCATTTGGAAGAAGCCTTAATCGCTCACGCTTTATATAAAAAAGATAAAGATTATGTGGTAAAAGACGGTGAGGTGGTAATTGTTGATGAGTTTACCGGCCGTTTAATGCCCGGCCGTCGTTACAGCGAAGGTTTGCATCAAGCCATTGAAGCCAAAGAGGGCGTTGAAGTTCAGCGCGAATCGGATACTTTAGCGACGATTTCTTTTCAGAATTTATTTCGAATGTATCAGAAATTAGCCGGCATGACCGGAACAGCCGAAACTGAAGCTGAAGAGTTTTTCAAAATTTACAAACTCGACGTGGTGGTGATTCCGACAAATAAGTCGATGGTCAGGGAGGATTTACAAGATCAAATTTATAAATCCGAGGATGCGAAATTTAGCGCCGTGGCTAATGAAATTCAAAAGCGTTCCGAAGCGGGCCAGCCGGTTTTGGTGGGGACGATTTCAATTGAAAAATCAGAAAAATTATCAAAAATGCTTAAACGTTCAGGTGTAAAACATGAAGTATTAAATGCCAAGCATCACGAACGGGAGGCAAAAATTATTGCCCAAGCTGGAAGACCGGGGAATGTAACAGTTGCCACTAACATGGCTGGTCGTGGAGTAGATATTATTTTAGGCGGTGCGCCCTTGGATAAAAAGGAATTTGAAAAAGTTGTTAAAACCGGTGGTTTACATGTTTTAGGCACTGAACGTCACGAAGCGCGTAGAATTGACAATCAGTTGCGTGGCCGCGCCGGTCGCCAAGGTGACCCTGGTTCTTCACAGTTTTATGTTTCAATGGATGATGATCTAATGCGCATTTTCGGTGGCGATAAAATGAAAAACTTGATGAACACCATGCGCCTGCCTGACGATATGCCAATTGAACATTCATTAATCTCGCGGTCTATTGAATCATCCCAGAAAAAAGTTGAAGGTCATAACTTCGATACTCGAAAACACTTGGTGGATTATGACGATGTCGCAAATAAACATCGTAAAGCAATTTACGCCAAGCGCCGAAGAATTTTAGAAGGCGAAGATATACACAATGAAATAGTCGCACTAATGGACGAAGAGGCTCGTGGCAAATATTTAGGAAAATACGAAAAAATCGGCAAAGAAACTATGGATCAAATTGAACGAATGGTATTTCTGCGTTCAATTGACACAATGTGGATAGAACATTTAAACGCTATGGAACTTTTACGTCAAGGCATTGGCCTCAGGGGTTACGGTCAGCGCGATCCATTAGTTGAATACAAGGCCGAGTCTTATAATTTGTTTCAAAGACTCACGGGCAATATCAACGCTCAAGTGGTAGAAATATTACTTAAATCGGAAATTCAGCCCCAGCCACAAAGGTTGGTAGCCCAACAACAACCGGCACGAGCGCTCCAAATGCGCGGGGCTGACGAACAAATGGCGGCAGGAACTTTTGGCAATGTCGAACAGGAATCTGCTGCCTCATCTACCATGGCGATTGAAAATGCGCCAGAGCAGGAGCCTCAGACAATGTCGAAAAGCGGTGTGGAAGTCACCGTCCGTAAACGCGGTGAAACTTCCCAGTCAGCGTCGGGAACAACCATATCGGCCGTTGCCAAAGTCGGCCGCAACGATCCGTGTCCGTGCGGAGCGACTAAATCAGACGGCCGTCCAGTCAAATACAAGCATTGTCACGGCAAATAACAAATAAGGGAAAAAACTTGCCCCGCACTTTGCGATTCGTGTGATAATAGGATGGAATCCATTTCACCGAAAGTAATAGTGCTGGGGTATAAGAAGTGCCATGGGAAATAAAATTAAATTTACAAAATCAGCTGGTGGAATAATAGTTAATAAAGATGGTAAAATAGCCGTTGTTTTACAACTGAGAAATTCCACATGGTCGTTTCCAAAGGGTCACATTGATAAAGAGGAAGAAGCACTTAATACAGCCAAAAGAGAAATTCTAGAAGAAACTGGGATAAATAAGATAAAGCTTACAAAAAAATTAGGAGAATATACGCGTTGTAATATGAAAGAAGGCGGATTAGAAGATACAAGGGAGCTAAAAACAATAATTATGTTTCTGTTCAGAACTACTCAAGATATTAAAGATTATAATAGCAAAGAAATTGGTGAAGTTCGATGGTTAAAAAAAGACGAAGTAGTAAAATTACTTTCGCATCCAAAAGACAAAGAGTTTTTCAGAAATTATATAAAAGAAATTTAAACATTGTCATGGAAAATAAACAAAAAGTCAAGGTTTAAAAACAGGAATTTATACAAGAGGAAAAATGATTGAATATATCCGTCGAAAAAGACCAGATCATTCTAAGGTTTTGGTTGATACAAGAGTAGTGAAGTAAGATGAAAACAATTGTTTTAGGTTCAAGCATGAAGTTTCGTTCAATTGTTAAAGATGTGTTAAAAGAGTTGAAGACTTTAGGGTTTAATGCAGTTTTTCCAAATATTGGCTGTAGCAATTTAAATTCTGATATTGCGAAGACAGCAAAAGAAAAAAAGCAAATGGCTTTTGAACATTATAAGGTGATTGAAAAGGCTGACGCAGTTTACTTTATTTTACCGAATGGTTATATGGGAACGAGTTGTAAAATTGAACTTGGTTACGCATTGGCATACGAAAAGCCTATTTATTTTTCAGAACTGACCAATCAAGCTGATCTTGATTGTTATATTAAAAAAATAATACCGCTTGATAAATTAGAATTATTCAAAAAAGAAGATATTTAGCAGAGGAAAAATGATTAAAGAATTTTTATCAAAGAATTATCTTCTCTAGGAAGGGATCAAATTGAAAAAATGGCTACTTAGTATAATCATTATTATAATTTTAGCCTCCGTTGGATTTGGTTTCTATTGGATTTATGGTACAAAAAAATCAACACCGAGCCCAAGTACTTCGCCGACGATCTTCGCATCGGCTAAAAAAGAATTTACCTTAAAAGATAAAATTGCTATCGCCAGTTACTACGGTTGGTATTTCAAAGATCCCGCATGGGCTGAAACTACAAATGCCGAGCATCCTTTGGCTGGATCTTATAATCCTGCCGATGATTTGACAATCGATTATCAATTTACTTTGGCTTCTGACATTGGTCTTGATGCTTTTTTGTTTTCCTGGAATGGGATAGACAATCCTAACGATCAAGCAATGATCAAAATGATAAGTAAGATTGAAACCTCAAATGAATATCCAAATTTCAAAATTGCTCCTTTTTATGAAAATATTAATTTTAAGTGGATGGGGCCAAATAAAACTTTTGTCGACGAACTATCATATTTAATAAACTTGAGCAAAGAACATTCCGCCTATCTAAAACTTAACGGATTGCCGGTTATCTTCGTCTATAATCCGCAAACGATTGATTTGAATCGCTGGCAAAAAATATTAGATGAAGTTAAAATTACTGCCGGCGATGCCTATTATGTGGCAATGCCTGATAATTGGGATGTTTCAGATGATTATTTTAAATACTTTCAAACCATTACGACTTATGCCGACAAGTACATTAGCCTTAATGATATCTCGACTCATTATCAAGATTTGACTAAACAAGGAAAGCCATTAATCGCAACTTTAATTGGCGGTACGAGTCGAATTCAAAAATCTGGTTTTGATTTTGACCGCTCAAATGGACAATATTTAAATGCCCGATATGAGATTGCTAAGAAAAATAATGCTAATTGGCTTTATATTACATCGTGGAATGAGTGGTTTGAATATAGTCAGATTGAGCCAAGCCGCGAGTCCAAATTTGAAACTGCAAAGTATTTACGGGAAATATTAGCCAATTTTAAAAACAAAACTTTTAGTGATGTTAGGGCAAAATGGACTGTTAGTGCTGAAAGTCAAACACAAATAAAAAATGATGGTCCTGGGAATATCTATTATGTTCGTTGCGGGCTACAGGATAAATCATTACTTTTGAGTTTAGTAATAAAAGCAGGTGAAGTTAAGACTTTCAATCAATCCTGCCCTGAGGTTTCTGGCTGGCTACTGAATAATACAAAGATTGAATATAAAAAATAATGATTAAAGAATTTTTACTATGACTGGTCAAAATCATAAAGAAAATTTAAAAAAAACTTACAATAAAATTGCAGAAGATTGGAATCAAGATCATTTGGATGATGTTTGGTCAGTTGAGGCCGCAAGAAAATATGGCGGTATGTTTAAAACCGGAGCTGACATATTAGATATAGGTTGTGGTTCTGGGCTAAAATCAATATCATTAATTGAAATAGGACTAGATATAACCGGTATCGATATTTCATCTAAAATGATTGGAATCGCTAAAAAAAATGTTCCCAAGGGAAAATTTGAAATAATGGATATGGAAAATATTACTCTAGAGAAAAAGTATGACGGAGTATTCGCACAGGCATGTCTTTTGCATGCGAGGAAAAAAGATGCGCCGGGAGTTATCAAACATTGGGTGACACTATTAAAAAACGGAGGATATTTGTATATTGCAGTTAAGGAATCAAACAAAAATATTAACGAAGAAATTGTTAAAGAAAATGACTATGGTTATGAATATGAAAGATTTTTCAGTTTTTATTCAAAAGAAGAAATTGAAAAATACATGGCCGACGTTAAATTGAAAATTATATATTCTACAATAACGTTTTCTGGTAAAACTAATTGGGTACAAGTAATTGGGAAGAGAGTAATTTAAATGAATAGGATTAAAGAATTTTTATCAAAATGTAGGACTCGAACATATGCCGCCGGAGACGAGGGTGAAAAAATTGATGGTGGTACTAAATATTCGATTAAAAAAGAAAATTTAGAATATCGCGATGTCTATTATGATCAAAAATGGGTTTTCGAAGGCCAGGAAATTGTTTTTAATAAAGACTTGCCGGTATGGTCAATGAGTTATCGCGGCACGGCAGTGGAAGGCGTTGATACGAAAGAGGTTTTTGGACAACTACAAAAAATCTTAAAAGAACATTCTGTCGATGTCCGATTACCCGGGAATAAAGAATATAATGATGGTCAGTGGCGCTACGAAGATAAATGTTCAGGGGATTTTGATGAGTTTGAGGGTGAAGAAAAAATTTACAAAGACGGAAAACTTGTCCATTGGATGAAATATTTTGGAGGGAAAATTATATGAAAATAACGCTTTGTGGCAGTATGAAATTTGCTAAAGAAATGTTAAAAATAAAAGATAAGTTGGAAGATCTCGGTCATAGAGTTATTACGCCGGAAAATATGCACAAGCCAGTTTCGCGAGGAACTCACGGAGAAAATGCATTTATTAAGATCAAACATGGACTTATTAAATTGCATTATCAAAAGATTAAAAAATCTGATGCAATTCTTGCTGCTAATTTTAGCAATAAAATACCAAATTATATCGGTGGTAGCGCATTTATCGAAATGGCTTTTGCCCATGTTTTAAATAAGAAAATATTTCTTTTGAACCCTATTCCACAAGTAAGTTACGAAGATGAAATTATTGCGATGAGTCCAATAATAATTAATGGAGATTTGTCAAAGATCAAGTAAATGGGCTACAAAATAGAATTTAATTGGGTGTTAAAATTAAAACCAGAGCATGGAATGCCTAAGAAAATCGAAAAAGGCAAAGTTTATAATTTTAAAAAGCCCGAAGAGCGAATTTATCCTCTACACATACCAATCGGATTGTGTGATTATAAAAATCCAAATAAATTCTTGGCTAAAGTTGAAGTGATTGAATTCAAAGTTAGCAAAAATAAAACCGAAGGAAAATTTAAAATAATTGAAATTATATAGTCGGAGGGAATAATGACAAAAGAAAACAGCTCGAAAACAATTTGGACGATCATTGCAGTGGTTTCGGGAGTTTTAATTATCGGCGGGTTGATTTTTGGGTTTGGGCTCTACAATCTTTATAAAGCAGGGACAGCGGTCGTCGTTTCGCCTTCATCTTCAATTGCGGAAACCAAAGACCTGAGGCCTTATGCAAACGTCCGGTATGGGTTTTGGTTTAATTATCCAAAAGCTTTTTCAGCAACAGAATCCCAGAATGGTGATGGCGTCACCCTGATTACTGATGACCCTCCGATGACAATTAGGGCTTACGGATCAAATAATGTCTTGTCGCAAAATCTTGACGAATATCTTAACTGGGTCAGAGATAATTTATTTAAAGAAACAGAAAATGCTGAAGAAATATTGGCGGAAGAAACTACGCTAGGAGGAATTCCTGCCCAAGAAAGGCAATGGACATATAAAAATTCCATTGACGGTTCCCAGACGCTCGTGGATCAAGTAACGGCATTTCGGGATGATGTATTTTATATTATCCATATGACAGTCGGTTATTCTGACTTCGATGAATATCCGGCACACGTGTTGGACCAAATTATTACAAGTTTTAAATTTTGATTGAAAGGTTTTATGATCAAAAAGGTTGGACCAAAAAAATGGGTTTTATATAATCACGACGGCACGAAAATTTTAGGC
>JAENIV010000057.1 GCA_016844295.1 Candidatus Berkelbacteria bacterium | reverse complement strand
CCTTTATACCACTTGCCACTTCCGACTGGAGATGAAATCTCAGCTTGATGACTGAGGGCTGGCGATCGTAAGACAAAACTAGCAAACTCCATGGTTGCTAATGCAATTTTTAAATCAATTAAGAATAATGTTTTTTATTTCGGCTATATTTTTATTCTATTTCTTCAGAACTTGGAGCGAGCTTTTGACTACCGGTGTATTGGCATTGACAACCTCGAGCTCTTTTTGACCGGCATATCTTTCATTGATGAGAGTAAAAAATTCATCAGCAAAAGAGGGCGTCAAAACAACAACGCCATCAAGATCAATCGTAACCTTTTTTTCATCGGTGCCATTGACGATTTGGAATAATCGCAAGGCCGCCTCACGACCGTCAGGTCGGCTATTTAGAATAGCGCCAAATTTTTTCATTTCAATTTTCATTGTCTTTATCACTATTTTACCATTAATACGAAATCTTTACACCAACAATTGTTCCTAGAATCGCTGGAACGGTCTGGCTCCTCAGTTCTTTTTTACTGGCAATAACCAAGCCGTCGTAAGATTGAATTTTTATCATACCGGATAATTCGTTAAATGTCCAGTCTTGAACGCATTTCAAACCGTTTCCTCGTTTTTCTTCAATCCGACCACTCACACCTTCTTTCAAAGCTAATTCAATGGCTTCAATTTGATTCTTCAAGTTCGGATCTTTTCTGCGCAGGGACTGTTTAAAACCAATCCCGGGGTCGGCTACGATAATCTCGAGTTCGTGCTTTTTGGGATAGGCTTGACCGACAATGATGGCCCCGGTTACATCTATCGGCCAATTTCCAAGATTATGATCAAAAACATTATTGCCGATTTCTCCAAGAATACCAGTCATATATCCGGCTTGACCATCATCCAGACCGCAGTGCTCGAACATCATGTAAAACTTATTGAGCCTGGCCCCAAATATATCTTGGGTTGGGCAATGATAAATTTCGTGGACATTAAGATTTTCTCTCTCATTGATTTGGACAGCATCAAATAGTCGAGCATATTTTATCAGTCCGAGCTCCTCGAGAAAACGATCTAGATGGGTTCTTTTTAGATAATGAAGTGCGTCAATATCTTTTGGTAATATAAAATCAAAGCCGGGCTTAGTGTGATTTTCGGCAATGTTGAGGCAGAGCAAGGCAATGCCCCAAGGATCAATAAAAGTCACCTTAGCCAAATCGATCTTTGGCCCATGAATAAATAATTCATAGTTCTTATAAATATTTTCAAAATTAAAGTTAACCATTGACTGTATTATATATCTTACCGCCGGACAAAGTAAATGTTTGCTGGTTCAACAAACAAGTTGAATATTACAATATTTTTAGTTTATTCTTTTTATAATATGACATTCTTCTTTTGAATATTCTGTCTAAATAGTCAATTTTAGAATCACGATAATCATAAATTTTGCCGCTAACATCTTCATTAAACTTTCGTGTAATCCTGCCAATATATTGCGTCAGTTTGCCAGAGAATGAACACGGATAAACCAAAAATAAACAGTCCAATGAGCTAATATCAGTACCTTCACCCAAAAGTTGACCCGTAGCAATAAGCACTTGAAAATGGCCCGATTGTATTTGTTCGAATCTTTCCTTTTTCTTTTTAGCAGTTAGCTCTCCGGTTAAAACAATTGTTTCAATCTCTTTACTTAGATAGGCATTCAAAACTTCGGTATGTTCCTTCCTTTCAGTGAGAACCAGACATTTTGAACCGTTCTTGGACTCATTAACGATATCCGCACAAATTTGTTGATTTCTTTGAGTATCGAAAATTAAACATTTCAGTAATAATTGCGAATTGTTCAAGGTGACTTTAAACGGAATGTTGAATTTGGTTTCTGTAATTATAACCTCGAGACCATTTTTATTATGGACAGGGTTTTTTGTTTGAGAGCTTTGATTCGGAATGGTCTCGATTTGATGTAGGATATCTCCAAGATAAACAAAAATTAATCTTTCATCTTTGTATTTACGTTCAGGAGTGGCAGTTAGACCATATAAATAATAGGAATTAAACTGAGTAATTACCTGGCGAAACATTTTGGCCGGCATATGGTGGCATTCATCGACTAAGAGCAAACCGAATTTTTGCCTCATATCTTTTAGATCCATCCGATAGAGCGTTTGAATCATGGCGACAGTAATTTTAGAGCCAACTTGCTTCTTGACTGAACAAATTTGTCCAATTTCTTTCTTGGGAATATTTAAGAAGCTTTCGATTCGTTCTATCCATTGGTTAAAGATCTGCCTTTTGTGAGTTAGGATAAGAGTTGGTTGTTCCAGCCGAGCTATCAATGCGAGGCCAATAATTGTTTTGCCAGAACCTGGTGACGCTACTAAGATTCCCTGCTCGTTGAGCAAAAGGTCTCGCATTGCCTTTTGTTGATATTCAAGAAGTTTAAGGGTGGAATCAAACCTCACCTTTTTCAACTTTACTCGACCATCTTTAATTTGATAAGAAATATTTTGTTCACCCAAGAGTCGTAATAGCTCGCTCAAGAATCCTCTCGGAAGTTCGGTTTGATTTGGCTTCGAATCGATTAAATTAAAATATTTTTCAAGATTATAAGTAGAAACGCCTATCCGTTTTTTGATAATATATTCAGGATTGGTAAAATTTAAATTTTCTTTAAGAAACCCGACCAAAGAACTAGGTAGGTTATTACCATGTAAAATTAATTTATTGGCAATCTCAATGCGTAATTTTTGGCTTTTGTCGTGCACCGCGTCTGCTTGAATACCAAACAATTTGTTATAAAGCTTGTCTAAAAATTGGGTTTCGATTTTTTGGATATGTTTTAGATACCGCCATTGATCATCAAATGGTTCTATCTTTTCGATGTTAATAAAAATGGTATTTCCTAATGCTCGAGCCGAACCTTGGAGAGGCAACATTATGAGATTACCGAGACCATCTTCCTTAATTGAGTCCTGACAAGGGAAAATCCGATCAAAACTGGCATCTTTATCAAATTGATTAATAAGATGTGCTTTCTCGAGTAATGTTTGAAAAATCAAACGGCTTTTCTCGGCAGGGTAGCTATTATTAAAGAAAAACCAAAAATGGCAACCATTGCCAGAGTTAGATCTTTCAATGTATGTTTTAATATTATTTTCTTTGCAAATTTTGACAAATTTTAACGCATCTTTGTGCCAATTTTCACCATCAAAATCTACTGCCAAAAAATACGAATTGCCATCTGCCAACAGCGGGTAAGTGCCATAAGCTTTTTGACCGGCAAGATGTTTGGCTAAATAAAAATCATTCCAGACTGCATAATGCTTATTTGCACAATCGCGACAACGACCGTGCTCTAATTTCAGACACAATCCTGGCTTCCATTCATTCACACAAACTGGCGTGTAACCCTTCCGAATACCATCGGCACTTTGCCAACGAACCGCAAAAACATCCCCGCGACCTCTAAAAAGATTTTGGTATAAATTAATTTTCTCTTGGTTGGTGAGTTCAATCATATCACTGTCTCATTTGTAGGTTACCTTAACTTTAGGCCAATCATAGACAATTAATAGCTGATTGTCAAAGTACTTATGCTTGTTAGCTAAACCCAATTTTGGCATAATTAAGTTATGCTTTTATTATTGAAAAAACATTTTGGTTATGGTCAATTTCGGCTGGGACAGGCTGAGATAATTGATAATATTATGGCGCAAAAAGATTCGCTTGTCCTGATGCCGACTGGTGGTGGCAAATCGCTTTGCTACCAATTGCCAGCATTGAAATTGCCCGGAATCACACTAGTAATCTCTCCCTTAATTGCTCTAATGAAAGATCAAGTTGATGCACTAAAAACCAATGGTATTTGTGCCGAATTTATTAATAGTAGTCAAAGTCCCACCGAAATTAAAAATATAGAAGATAGTGTTCGTAGTGGTGAAGTTAAATTACTTTATTTGGCGCCCGAGCGGCTATCCATCACTTCATTTCGCCAGTTCCTGAAAACTCTAAATATAAGTTTAATTGCTGTCGATGAAGCCCACTGTATTTCCGAGTGGGGACACGATTTTCGGCCGGATTATCGCAATTTGGCGCTACTTCGAGCCGATTTTCCCAAAACTCCAGTTGTTGCATTAACAGCAACGGCTACGCAAAGAGTACGGCAAGATATTATCAATCAATTAAGATTAGAGAAAGCCAAAACCTTTATTACAAGTTTCAATCGGCCAAATCTAACTTATCAGGTTGAACCCAAAAGACAATCCTACTCGAAACTCTTAAATTATCTTAAAGAATACAAAGATAAATCTGTCATAATCTACTGCTTTTCGCGCAAAGACACTGAGTCATTGGCTTCAGATATCACGAGCGAGGGTTATGATGCTCTGCCATATCACGCCGGGCTCAGCAGTGAATGCAGACGAGTGACGCAAGATAAATTTATCCACGATAAAGTGCCGATCATCGTCGCCACCATCGCTTTTGGCATGGGCATAGATAAGCCCGATGTTCGTCTTGTTATTCACTATGATTTACCCAAAACAATTGAAGGGTATTATCAGGAAACCGGTCGGGCTGGTCGCGATGGGTTGCCAAGCAAGTGTGTCCTTTTTTATTCTTATGGCGATAAAATAAAGCAGGACTTTTTTATTAACCAAATTGAAGATGAGAATGAAAGACAAAAAGCTCAAATAAAGTTGAAGGAAATGCTTGATTACTGTGAGATATATACTTGTCGCCGAGGACACCTTCTCAACTATTTTGGCGAAAAAAATGATGAAAAATGTAACAATTGTGATATCTGCCTTGCGACCCACGAAGAATTTAATGCCACTGAAATTACTCAAAAAATTATTTCCGCTGTTTTAAAAACCGGCCAGCGTTTCGGTACCGGTTATATCGCTAAAATATTGCGAGGTGAAAATAACAAAGTAGTCAAAGAACGAGGACATGAGAAATTATCTGTCTTTGGTATCGTCAATAATTTTTCCGATATACAAATCAAGAAACTCATCAATATTTTAGTCGCAAAAAAGCTTCTTACTAAAGTTGGCTTAGAATCAAAGAGCAGATCTTTCTTCCTAAGGTTGAGGATCGTCCGAATCTTTTTAAAGAGGGAGCCGGCATTATCGATCAGCTGATGGGGAATAGTGGAATTAGTAAATAGATTTTGTCCAAAATGAGACACCCTTATAGTGTAACATTTGTATCATTTACCCCTGAACCGTTGAAAATAGCCCGGAAATCCAGTATTCTACTATAAGAGGTGTTAAAAGAGCTAAAAGGTTCTAGACCCGAATGTCCCTCCATTTAGAAAGTGGAACTTTTTAATTAGGCAAAAATGAGTATAAGAAGTAGGAAAAGACAGGAAAGACCGTTTTGGGTCTTTTTTGGTGCTAAATGGGCTTGTTTTGGTGACCAGCCCAAGTGGGGATGGAACTCTAATAATATATTTACCGCATTAGAAATTGTGGAGCTTTTTCGCTAAATCAGCTCACGAAAAACAAAAAATAAAATACAATTTAACAAAATAACAAATTAAAAGATCAAAAGAGAACTGTCCCATACTAATTGTTTTTCGAAACGCGACATTGCGACGTAAATTTATTGACTTTTATATAAGTTCTCTATATAATATTGCCAGTTCAAATTTTTTGACAATCCGATCGAAAGGAGGAAAAGCGACGAGATAGGGTTTGGTCCCGAAGGTAAGCAGTTAATCTGGAACAGGAGAATGGTAGCATGAGAATGTCCGCACTGGGAGTTGTAGCGGGTTTGCTGTTTTTGCTGACAACCCAAGCTCTGGCAGGACCTTTGCCGGGGGCGATCTTCACGACGACGGTCAATGGCGATCGCGTCAACGCGAACATCTACCAGGCCAAAGAGGATGTCTACCTCGATGGTGGCCCGGGGCCGAATGCCCCCTCGACTGCCGCTGGCCTACCTGAAGGCGACTACTATTTTCAGGTGACCGACCCCTCGGGCAAGACGAAGCTTTCGGTTGACCCGATCGCGAGCCGGAAAGTTCATATCAACGCGTATGGGGTCATCAACTATGTCTACCCCGCGCCGACTCTTACCAAGTACAAAGGTAAGTGGTACGGCACCCACGCCACCGGCATCGATCAGGACCACTCCTGGCTCGGGGCGATTACGGTGCAGTTGATGCCGTACGCCGACACCCCCAACCCGGGTGGTGTCTATAAAGCGTGGATGACACCGGTAGGCAAGTACACACCCGGCAAGGGCAAGTTCGGGTTCATCCCGGCTTGGTCGAAGACGGACAACTACAAGGTGAAGGGCGGCAAGCCCTACACCCCGCCGACCATCACCTACCGCAAGTTCCGCGACTCCAACGCCAACGGCGTCTGGGACCTAGGCGAGAGCGAGATCTCCGGCTGGCGGATAGACGTTACCGACCCGCTCGGAATAACAAACGCGGTCTACACGGCCGCCACCATCATGGCCGAACCGTCCGGCGCCTGGACCTCTACTGAGGAAACGACGGTCGACTGGTTACAGACGTGTGTCTATGTGGACGGTGTTGCCCAGGCAGTTTCGGCGATAGCGACAGTCAATGTCGCCGGAACCTCCGGTGAGACGCATGAGGTCATCTACGGCAACATCGGGCTGGCCGACGTCACCGCTTGGAAGTTCTACGATCGGGATGTCGATGGTGCCTGGGATGCGGTGGTCGGTACCCCGTATATTAGACACGAGAGTCTATATTGGCTAAATTAAAATTAGTCAAAAGGAGGCATCGTGTTCGAACCAATCGCCAAAGAAATC
>JAENIV010000056.1 GCA_016844295.1 Candidatus Berkelbacteria bacterium | reverse complement strand
TTTCCTGCCGCAATATATAATGATCCTGTATTTGTCGCTAACGTCAGAGCATTGATGTCTTCGAAAACTAATGCGATCGAGGCCGCCCCTTCAATTTGGGAAAATGTTGATTTAACAGCCTCGGACAAATTATGGGTTCTTGCAAAATATTTTCGCACTAATGAAAGAATAACTTCTGTGTCAACTTCATAATTTCTTTTAAGACCCTTGTGCTCTTCCCAGAGACTATCAACATTAACAATTATCCCGTTATGAATCCCGACAATTTTGTCTTTAATAACCGGCTGGTTATTTCTGTTATCTTCTAAACTGCCATTAGTAACCAACCTGGCGTGGCCAATTACCCCGCGTATTTTGCCTTGAAACATTTTCTTAAATTCATCTGAAGCCATGAGAATATGAGCCGGCTTAGCCGATTTATAGACTTTTATTTCATCCTGACCGATTACAGTAATTCCAGAAGATTCTTTGCCCCGACTTTCAGAGATTTCTAAAAGATTCTGGGTTATTTTTTTAACCTCTTCGGGTGGTAAACCTTTTTCTGTTGTAATTACCCCAAAAATTCCACACATGTTCCCTCGTTTCACTCGGTCAAATTTAAAATTAAAAAGTCAAAAGTCAAAATCAGATAAAACCTAAGGAAAGTCTCAAAAAAACATTATAAGTGAGCCATGTATTCTCAAAGCAAATCGCGGAGGCGAGACGCACGGTCAAAGCCGAGCCGAGCGCTTAGGACCGATTTTCTCGCAGGGAAAATCGAGTCCGGTGTCTTTGAGAATATTGGCGAACATATTTTTTACATTTCCGATACTCAAATCTTAATCTTTAAGGCCCGGCGTGTCAAAAGTTTTACCCCTGTTGCCAAGGCGATAAACGAACATCCGGTGGCAATTGCTGAGCCATAAATCCCGAAAAGAGGAATTAATATAATATTTCCGACTAAATTAACTATAAAAACAATTAATATTGACCACGAATAAAGGGCAGGAAAACCCGTTTGGGCAAGAAGCATTTGAAAAGGCTGATAGCCCGAACTGAAAGCAAGGGCTATCATCAGAATAGAAAAAACCCATACGCTTGGATAAAATTCTGGGCCTAAAAATAATTTAATAAATATTGGATATAAGACTACTAACACGGCCGTTAAGATCAAAAAATAAACATATGTTAGTTTAATGCCTCGACGCACAAAGTGTTCCATTTGAATAGATCTTTTTTGGTCGGAAAATTTCGCCAAAATGGGATTAACATTAAATTTTAATACTCCCGATAATAACTGGCCTATTCCCTCAACTAAAAGTGCCGCAAATGAATATATTCCTACTTGGCTCGGTAAAACAAAAAATCCGAGAACTAGAATATCTACTCTTGTATTAATATCAAGTAAAACATTTCCCAGTAATGATTTGTAGGTAAATAATAAATGTTTATAAAGCCAGTGTTTAAGGTCTTTTATCACCGGTTTAAATAGCCTGAGGGTATAAATAAAAATTAGAATAAATAACACGCTTTCGGCAATTGTAAAAGATAATGGCAATACACCCAGGGGAAATTTTAAAATTGCCAAAATAACAACTGATAATACTATGAAAAAATACCTTAGGGCGGAAAATAGGGCAAAAACGCGCATGAGACGAAATCCATTTAAAACCGCCAACATTGATTTATTCAAAGCAAACCCAATGAGCCCAAAGGCAACCAGGGCAACCCCTAAAGATACCTGATCATTTTTAAACCAAATACCCCATAAATTTCTTGAAAAAAATACCATCGTACTAATAAAAATTGAAAATATTATTGTTAAGATAATTCCCGATGATATCAATTTATTCCGCTCGTTTTTACTTGTTAGATAAGCAGGGATGTATTTTTGGATGGAAAGATGCACGGATCCTACGGCAAATTGAGAAGAAATAATATATATGGCATAAACTTCATTAAACGTTCCGAGACCCTTGGAACCATAAAATTTGGCGATAATGATATTTAATAAAATTCCCACCATTCCTAGAAACCCCAGACTTAAAACATTAGTGAAAACATCAATTTTAAAACGCCTGGAAATTTCTATCTTTGGTTGGTCAAGGTTTTGATAGAATTCAATAAGTTTTTGCGATTCGCGGGCCCAAGTGTAATTATTTGTAATTTTTTGATAATTTTGATTGTAATATTTTTGCCGCCTGATAATGCTTCTAATCTGCTGAGCAATTTCTCTGGAGTTTGAGGGATCTACCACCTTGCCGATTTTACGAGTGACAATAATTTTTTCAAACTCAGGAAAGTTGCTCCCTAGGATTGGCAACCTTGCCGAAATATATTGGAAGATTTTATTTGGCAAGGAATAATAATAACTCTTTGACACTTTTTGGGTTAAAGCAAGCCCCAAATCTGCTTCTTTGATAGTGGAAATAATTTTATCGGGAGAAACTGCTGGGAGAAAAAATATTTTCTTTTCCAGATGATATTCTTTGACTTTTTGTTTAATAATGTTTTCGGTTTTTCCACCTCCTAAAAAGATGAGAATATACTTATCTGACAGGAATTTGACCGCGCCGACCATTTCTTCCAAACCCCTGCCTTCATCTGCGCTTCCAAGATGTAAAATAACTTTTTTATGAGGAAATAATCTTTTCAGGTGGATATTATTTTTCGATGTTTTAGAGAGGGAAAAATTATATAGGCCAAAAAAATCTTTATTGTATCTGTGGCTAAGATATTTCGCAATCGAGTCATTGACCGTAATACCTGATTTTACTTTTAATAAGAGTATTTTTTCCAAAGGGCCAAAAAGCCATTGAATGCCCCCGAGATTGACAAAAGGATAAGTGTTAGACCAAAGCTCATGAGAATCATAAATTAAAATTTTACGTCTTATTAGAGCCGCAGGGAAAGCACACAAAAGACCGTCCAGGTCGTGAGCGTGGAAAATATCGACATTTTCTTTAAAAGTGGCCTTCATTAAACTTAGGAGTGAAAGGATAATGTTTATTGGGAAATATTTTGTCTTGAAAGACTTAATCAGTTTTATCTTAAAAGTTGTTTTAATACTTTTTTGTAAGGGGTATTTGCGGGCTAATATTTTAACTTCATAACTCCGGCTTAGAGTTTTTGCCTCATTTAAGATTCTTGTGTCGTGAAAAATTTCTGAAGTTGTAATCATTAATATTTTCTTCATATGTTTTCTCGGTATATAGAGATAATTTTTTGGGCATTTAATTCTGGATTGGCTATTTTGCCGACCATTTGCCTATTAAATTTACCCCGAGGAATAAATTTTTTAGAAGGGTATTTCAAGGCAGATAATATTGTTTTATATGTTTTATCTTTATCTTTGACCGGGACAACCCAGAAATTATTTTTTTGCCGCCATTCTCTAACAAAAGGCAAATCAGTTAAAACAATTTTTTTTTCACATGCCATTGCTTCTAAAAAAGCCTGGGGGCAACCATCTGAAGAACTAATAGAAACTACAATATCGGCAAGATTATAAGTCTCCGACATCTGTTTTGTATCCAATCTGGGCAAAATTATGACTTTTCCAACCAAATCGTATTGAATAATCTTTTTTTCAATTTCCAAAAGATAATTATCATCAGCGTTATGTTCCAAAAGAATAAGTTTTGAGTCTATTCTCTTGGATAATTTATAAAAGACATCTACCAATATATCCGTATTATAAACTTCACCTATGGCTCTCGGGCAGAAAATTATCTTTTCGTGATTAATTTTTAATTTCTTTTTTAGATTCCCGGAAACTTTTTTTTGAAAAATTTCCATGTCAACTCCAAAGTGGATAACTTCAAATTTAGTCCTGTCTAAGCCGATCCTATAAGCCTTATAACCAAGATACTTGGTCGGCGCGGTCATAAAACTGGTATTATTAAGTGTTTTCCGAAGTAAATATTTTTCGGGGAAAATAAATCTCCGATAATGCCAAATATCAGATCCCCAGGCGGTTAATACGTATGGCCTAAAGCCGGATAAATATGCCCAAACACCTGCAAAAATTAAATCTTGGGCGTGAATAATATCCGGCTGGATTCTTCCAACAATTTTTCTAATCCTTCTTTGAGAGCGAAAAAAATACCAAATAGTTGACCTTTTATTGCCTAAATAATATGTTTTAACCCCGGATGATTGGACGTCTTGGGTAGATATAAAACTTACTTGGCAATTGTTTTTTTGTAAATTTCTCACCAATAACTGATTCTGGGGAGAATCCAAATTTCCAATCAAACAGATATTTATGGGTCGATTTATGATTTTATTTAAAACTTCTGAAAGTTCTTGGGTTTTATTAAGCCGCGAGTATGGTAATAAGTCTATTTCGGGGATCTTAAGATCCTTTTTTAAAAATTGCTGATATATTAATTTAATAGTTTTTTTTAAAGTTTTTATGTCTTGCGGATCTACAACCCAGCCAACTTTGAGATTTTTAATTAATTGACTCACGGCCGAGTCTTCAGGCGCAATTGCCAATATCGGTTTTCGGGCCGCCAAATATTCAAAAATTTTACTCGTCATCATAAAACGTCGGTCATTTTTCCCAATAACTAAAAGCAAAACGTCGGCTTTTAACATTTCCCTGATAGCCCGTTTATGAGAAACTACTTTTTGCTTTTTGACATTTCCCGCCGTACCCAAGAATATGGTCTTTATATTTGGCTGATCCAAATCGTCTAAGGCTTTACAAAAAATATCGATAGTTCTTGACCCGTATAAAAATCCGATATGGGCGAATGTGAGATAACGATTATTTTGAGGAGCGAATATCCCCTTAAAGTCTTCTAAATCCACACCGTTGGCTATAATCTTAAATTTGTCTTTATGCCGAGGAACGATTTTTTGAAAATTGCTTTGCAAACCGTCCGACACGGTAATAATTTCATCTGCCTCGGAAAGGACCCTTTTTTCTAAATATTGGCAAATTTTCCTGTGAAGCACGGTCTTAAACTTCATCTCGGGGTTTTGGGTCCACAGATCACGGAAGTCAGCTACCCAGAGAATTCCCGTGATTTCTTTTAAAATTAAGGCTACAATGTGGTCCGAATACGCTGCCGAAGAAGTTAATATCACTTTTATTTTTTCTTTTTTAATTATTTTTAAGCCCGCAACAACCGCCGGTAAAATCCACAACGATTGATTGTCGGGAATTAA
>JAENIV010000055.1 GCA_016844295.1 Candidatus Berkelbacteria bacterium | reverse complement strand
ACCGGGTCGAACTCGTCTGGGCACAAACCCTCGAAGAGGCTGAAGACGCCTACAATTTCTACTCTCACCGTCTCGCAGCAATCGTCTTCGATGGGCATGTCCCAGACAAGAACCACACGACCGTCGCCTTAGCCCAAAGAGTCAAGGAATCAGGCTTTGAGGGCCCCATGATTTGCTCTTCCGCACACCAACTGGTGTCGGAAGAACTCAGGGCCGCGGGGTGTCAATTCACGTGGGACGTAGCCGGCGGGGTATGTTTATAAAAATTATTGAGTACTATTTTTCATAATTGCCAATACTCGAGAACATACGCGAAAAGGATTTTAAAGTATTAAATACTACATCCATGCGAACTTAAATTATCTTTAACCGATTGATCATTATTTGTTAAATCTAATAAAAAATTTGTAAAGGCTTCGTCATTTGATAAATCTTTAACTTTTGTTTGGGCTCTCACGGCTTGAAAAAACTTAGAATAAAGTGTTTTTAAGTCCCCTGTGCCAATGTAATTATAGAACTCGTTTACCATCGCCAACTCACAATTGTTATCCCGCGGAAATTTGGGGTGATTACCAACCGGAGCGAATACACTATTAAATTTAATCAAATCGCAGTCCTTCGCATTTTTACCGTTAATTACGCATTCGGCTACTTTAATTGTCCCAGGCCCACAAACCCAATCATGACCAAGAGCCCCGGCTAATTCTGACTGGGTTTCCGCGAACCAAGTCGGAACGTAGTGTAAAGAAAGTTGTGACCCGCTCAGGGTCGATTCATTAGCGTTAGTTAAAACATGGGCGGTTTCGTGTATTAAAGTACTATTCGTGTAACAACTGAACGGCTTATCTATTTCAAGTTTAATTGTGTCAGATGAGTTAGGTCGCGAGAGAAAATAAACTGAATTGGTCTCATTTTCTAAAACCTTATCATTAACCTCAAGCCCAAAATGGGCTAAACCGCAACCTGTGGCAGCAGTATCCGATGAACAACTTTTCATAATAGAATCAATGGGATCGACAAAATAATATATTGCTGGATAAGGCGAAAATTCGCTTGTGATATACTCTAAGTTTTCAAGGCCATAATATTCCATGAGTTTCGGCAATGTAATTTGGTCGGTAAATTTAGCCACCCGATAAAACTTTTGGGCAAAATCGGTCATGCCAGAATTAGGATTACCATCAAAAGTTATTTTTTCGCCATAAACGATTACCCGGTCATAACTCGAAGCGGAAAGTTTAGATTTGATGTCTTCAGCCGAGGTTTGATAGAGATTTAAACAAAGGACATTTTTCTTAGTTATCCGAAAAACAACAAGACTTAAACAATCAATCTGGCGGGTTTTGGCTTCAGAACTTGGCTCATGGTAGGTATAGTTCTTGGTAATTTTTGAAGTAGTTTGATTTGAATTCGTTCCTTCTGATTTAGTCCCAAAAAATACGAATGTTCGCCATCCCAAAAAAGATAAGATTGCGAGAATAATAAGTACCAAACAGCAACACCAGGTTTTTGATTTTTTAGGCTTTTCCTGATCTTTAACCGAATCTTTGGTTGTTTCTTGAGCCTCCGACATATCCCCTCTTTAATTTTAATGTTTTTTCCCCCAATAATTAGTCTCCTCCTTCGCTGAATCTTCGGAGGACAAGTCTTTTTCCACAGAGTCTTTTAACGGTAATCCATTATTTTTTTCTTTATAATCATGGACTTTTATGTCTTTTTTTAATTTAAAAATATCCGGCTGACGCCAAGTATCGGTGTGAACCTTTGCCCAATCAGGAAGTTTACCTTCAATAAGAGTTTCTTCTTTTTCTATCTCAGGCTGGTTTTCCTTTTTAGCAATGGAGGATTGAGACAACTTTTTTTCAGCTGGTTTTTGAGCAATTTTTTCCGATATGTTTTCGTTGTCACTTTCCTCTTTTAATATTCCTTCTTTGGGTTCTAAAGATTTTTCTTCTACCTTGGTTACTAAATCCCCTGTTGGTTCTGATTTATTTTCACTGTCATCAATCGGTCCTTTCGGCTCCTCGGGAACATCTATTAATTTATCACCTTTATCTTTCTTAATAACGGTCACAGAGGTAACTTTATCTCCTTTATTTAAACGAATTAAAGTTACTCCTTGAGTGTCTCGCTGTAATCGTTTGATTGTGCCAATAGCCATACGAATCATTTGGCCTTTAGAAGATGCCAAGATCACGTCATATTCTATACCGTAAACAATGCGCATGCCGATTATCTCGCCCGTTCGCGGAGTCACTTGCGCAGCCCGAATGCCCATTCCTCCACGTAACTGCATTTTAAAATTAACTAATGGCGTACGTTTTCCAAAGCCCTTCTCCATGACAATTAAAGCATCTGCTTCATTTTCTTTGCCAGTGGCAATAACATCACACGAAACGGCATAATCTTCACCTTTAAGATGAATTCCGCGTACTCCCGCGGCAGTTCGGCCCATAGGACGGATATCGGTCTCGCGATAAAATATTGATTGTCCTTTGGCAGAGACTTGGAAAATATTATCATCACCGGTTGTAAATTTAACCCAACGTAGGCGATCGTCATTCTTGAGTTTGATAGCTAAAATCCCGGTTTTTCGAACTTTACTATATAAATTGAGAGCGCTTTTTTTCACTAACCCCTTGGATGTCGCCAAGAGGATATATTTGAATCTTTCTAATTCTTCGCGAGTAAGTGTAATCATAGCCGTGACTTTTTCTTCCGGAGAAATTTGCAAAATATTTACAATTGCTTGTCCTTTGGCAATTCGCGAGGCTGATGGAATTTCATATACTTTTGTGTGAAAAATCCGTCCACGATCGGTAAAGAAAAACATATCATCGTGTGTATTGGCGGCCACCAAGTGCTCAATCATATCTTCCTCTTTGGTCTCCATACCCATAACTCCTTTGCCGCCTCTAACTTGAGACCTGTATGATGACACGGGCATACGTTTAATATAATTTCCCCTTGTTAAAATAATAATAACTTGCTCCGAAGGAATTAAATCCTCGGCGGAAAATTTGCCTAACGATTCGGCATAAATTTTTGTGCGCCGGGGGCTTGCGTATTTGTCTTTCATCTCTTTTAGTTCTTTTTTAATAATTTCAATAATTTTTTTCTCATCACCTAAAATAGATTCTAGATCAGCAATCAGTCTAAGTTTTTCCTCATACTCTGATTCAATTTTTTCTCGTTCAAGAGCTGCTAAGGCAGATAGCCTCATATCTAAAATGGCATTGGACTGAATATCGGTTAATTTGAATTTTGTTTTTAAGGCTTTGTGGGCGTCGTTTCGGTCTTTGGATTTACGAATCGTTGAAACAACATCATCAATTGATTTTAAAGCGATACGCAAACCTTCTAAAACATGGGCGCGTTCTTTAGCGCGATCAAGTAAATGTTTAGTACGGCGCCGAACCACATTTTGCCGGTGCTTTAAATATTCCTCTAAGACATTTTTTAAAGTCAAAATTCTCGGTTGAATACCGTCTACCAAAGCGAGCATGTTAGTATAAAAAACCGTCTGCATGTCTGTAAGTTCATAGAGCCTATTTAATATTTTTTTAGGATAAGCGCTGGATTTGAGATCTATAACAATCCTTACGCCTTCTTTGCGATCTGACTCGTCGCGTAAGTCGGAAATGCCTTCAAGTTTCTTTTCACGCACTAGGTCGGCAATTTTAGTAATTAATTCGGCCTTATTTACTTGATAGGGAATTTCAGAAACAATAATTCTAAATCCTTTTTGAGTGTCTTCAATGTTGGCGACGGCGCGCATGGTGATTGCGCCTTTGCCTGTTGCATAAGCGGCTTTAATTTGTTCTATTCCGTAAATTTCCGCCCCAGTGGGAAAATCAGGTCCTTTTACGTGGACCATTAAATCTTCCATCGTACACTCCGGATCGTCAATTAAATATCCAACGGCATCACATACCTCGCCCAAGTTATGAGGAGGAATATTGGTTGCCATTCCAACTGCAATTCCCATGGATCCGTTGATTAAAAGATTCGGAACTTTTGCTGGTAAGACTTTTGGCTCTTTACGAGTAGCGTCGTAATTATCAACAAAATCAACCGTATTCTTATCTAAGTCGCTTAATATTTCTTCAGCCACTGATGTCAAGCGGGATTCTGTATAACGCATGGCTGCCGGAGCGTCGCCGTCCAGTGATCCAAAGTTTCCTTGACCATCAACTAATCTTTCGCGCATAGAGAAAGGCTGAGCCAATCTGACTAAAGTATCATACACGGCAATATCGCCGTGTGGATGATATTTGCCTAAAACATCTCCGACTACAGTGGCAGATTTTCGAAATTTTGCTTGATGCGTGAGACCCAATTCAAACATTGAAAAAAGCACCCGGCGGTGGACCGGCTTTAACCCGTCACGAACGTCCGGCAAAGCGCGAGCAATGATAACAGACATCGCGTAGTCAAGATACGATTCGCGCATTTCATCTTCCAAAATCCGCGCTCTCACAAGGCCAAATTCCGTTTTCTCTTCCTTAGCGGGACCATTACCTGAAAAATCCCCAGTGATCTCTGCTTGGGCGACTTTCTCCGGACTGAGATCGGCTAGATCCTCTATCGGAGTTTTCTCGGAATTTTCTGGTGGTGTTTCGTCTGCTTTTTTTGTAACTTTTTTTCTTGGCATATTTGCTTCCACTAATCTTATGCACTAATTAACACTAATAAGAAATTAATTTTATTCGTGATAAATTCGTGTGTAAAATTAGTGGAAAGATTTTCAAATTATTTATGCTGATGCTTTTTAAATGATCCTTTGGCTTTTTTGATATTAAACGGGACGGCTTTGGGTTTTCCGCGTTGTTTGCCCATACCGACTTCACTGTCAAACCATTTTTTGTGTTCTTTTTTGGTTTCTAAATACGAATTATCATTATTAATTTGTTTATTTTCTAGCGTAAGCATAGAAAACTTTTCTACTTTTTTAATATCATGAGATTTATCTCGTGGATTGTCATTTTGTCTTGGCATATTCTCTCCTTAAATAAATTTTTCAATTTTTAATTATTTAAAAATTATTTCATTAGAAATTATTTGAAAATTGTAAATTGATCATTGTTAATTATACGTCAAGATTCTTGACGTACTTTGCATGGGTTTGAATAAATCTTTTCCTCGGCGCAACTTCGTCACCCATAAGCATGGAAAAAACTTCATCGGCTTTTTCAGCATCATCAACATTTACTTTTAGTAAAACGCGATTTTCTGGATTCATAGTTGTCTCCCAAAGTTGCGTAGGCGTCATTTCGCCTAAACCCTTATAACGCTGAAGAGAAATTCCCTCACCCATTTTTTTAACAAGTTTGTCCTTTTGTTCATCATTATAGGAAAAGTGTTAAAAGTAAAGTTCTAATGTGCGAACCGTCAACATCAGCGTCTGTCATTATAATGATTCTGTGATATCTTAGTTTGGCCATATTGATGACATCACCAATCCCAATGCCAATAGCAACAATCAGGGCTTTTATTTCTTCGTTGCCTAGCATCCTGTCCAAACGCGCGCGCTCTACATTTAAAATTTTCCCCCGCAAAGGCAATATTGCTTGAAATGTTCGGTCGCGACCTTGTTTAGCCGAACCTCCGGCAGAATCTCCCTCAACAATATAAAGTTCGCTTTTTTTAGGATCGCGGGTCGAACAATCAGCCAACTTGCCTGGCAAAGTCATTCCCTCTAAAGCCCCTTTTCTGATGACGGTTTCGCGAGCCGCCTTAGCAGCCAAACGAGCACGCAAGGACAATGAACATTTTTCTAAAATCTTTTTTGCGTCTGCGGGATGTTCTTCTAACCAAAATCCCAAACCCTCCAAAGTTGCCTGCTCGACAATATTTTTTATTTCAGGATTTCCCAAGCGGGCTTTTGTTTGTCCTTCAAACTGTGGGTCTGGCAACTTTACGGAAATTACAGCCGTTAAACCTTCGCGAGTATCGTCACCTGAAAGAACGCTTTCGGAATCTTTGATAATTTCATATTTTTTCGCGTAATCGTTTAGCGCTCGCGTTAAAGCGGTACGAAATCCGGTCAGATGTGACCCACCTTCCGTTGTGTGGATATTGTTTGCGAAAGAAAATATATGTTCGTTATAATCGTCAGTATAAGCAATTGCGACTTCCACTTTAACTTCACCGGATTGTTTGTCAATATAAGCCGGCGGATCGTTAAAAGCAGTTTTATTTTTATCAATATGCCGCACATATGAAACGATTCCACCTTCAAAATAAAACGTGTAGCAAAGTTTGGGATCTATCGGCACATTGAGGTCTTCGTCTTTAGAACGATCACAAATTGTAACTGTGACACCTTTAGTCAAATAGGCTTGTTGGCGAAGATGATTTAAAATTGTCTCTAAGGAAAAATTCCGAACGCTAAATATTTTCTCGTCAGCTTCGAAAGTTATAGCCGTTCCATTTTCTTTTGTCGGACCGACAGATTTTACAACACCCTTTGCTTTACCACGTGAATATTCCTGAATGTAATGTTTCCCATCACGAAAAACTTCAGCCTTCAAATAGCTCGATAAGGCATTAACCACAGAAACTCCAACCCCGTGCAAACCACCGGAAACTTTATAAGCCTGATCTTGACCGCCAAATTTACCCCCGGCATGTAAGGTTGTTAAAACAGTTTCTAAAGCGCTTTTCTTTGTTTGCGAGTGTATATCTACCGGGATTCCCCGGCCGTTATCTTTAACCCGAAGCCTATTTTCAGGTAAAAGCTCGACAATAATGGTATCACAAAAACCTGCCATGGCTTCATCAATGGCATTGTCGACTACCTCCCAGACGAGATGGTGAAGCCCCTCCGGTCCTGTTCCACCAATATACATTCCAGGACGACGACGGACAGGCTCGAGACCCTCTAAAACCGTTATTTGCTTGGCTGTATAATCCGATTGCGCTGACAAATATACTCCTTAAAATTCTTTAAATTCCAATATCTAAAACAAAGGTTAAACCCTTTTGTTTTAATTTATCATTCTGTATATATTATATCAAATTTTTTATATTTGTATATCCTTATTTAAGACGCCTTGATAAAGTATTTTATCGGCGAATATAATCATTAAATTAGGATCAACTGCTCCAGGTTGTTTTTGGATCAGAAGGTGATAATTGGCAGGGTCTATAATGTCGAAAGGGAGATAATATGAAAATTCCAAAATATTTGCTTGACCCGGATTGGTAAAAACCTTATAGCCAAAAAATGTTTTATCGTTTTCCGAACTTACAGTCAAATCCTGAGTTAAAATATTTTTCTCATTTATTTTAGCAGTATTTAAAACCGAATTTTTAGGCACATAAATTCGCATCCACGTATCGTTAGGCCCGTCCGGCCAATTATACGAGCCAGTGTGAATTTTTGTTATTTTGATTGTGGCTAAAAGTTTGCCAGTAAGATCACGCGTGATTTTATAATTTATTTCATCATTGACTTTAATTGATGATTTATCGCCTGAATAACTATTACTATTTATATATAGATAATCGATTGAATTTGAAGTGTCAAAAAGATCTTGAACTTCTTTTTCCGTTGGCATTTTCCCTGCCCAGTTATGTGTTGTTGCAATTTGTTCCTTACCAGCGTCATTAAAATAAAAAATAATTTCTTTTTGACTGATTTCTTTTTGGGCTAAATTCAGAAGGGCTTTTTTATCTTTTAGAGCACGGTTTACTATCTCAGGATATAAATCCTTTAAAAATCCTTTGGGCTCATTAACTATCCAATTTTGAGGATCGTCATAATAACCTCTTTCCACCTGGTACTGGGTAACATCATAAAAGTTATCCGCGTCTACAGTTAAATTATATTTATCGATTTTTATCGGCCCAGTTAATTTTAATAAGTCCACCATTACTTTAGCGTTTAGGGCAATGACACCATCAACTGAATCTCCAGTTTCTGCCGAGTAAAAATACAATATATCTTGGGCAGCGTCTGGAAAGTTTGCGTCATAGTTAGCATCTTTTAAAGTCCAGGTTTTATTTTTTAAAAACTGAGACAGTGGTTCGGGCGCCGCAATAAAGTGACTTTCTGCAAAAGTTCTATCTAGGGCATAAATATTTGTATTAAATGTTATATTTTTAACCTCGTAGTTTTTAATCTCAATAACCGCGTACGAACCGATAAATCCCCCCGAAGATCTAAGTTCGGAATTGTTTTGAAATAATACTAAATATTTTCCGTCTCTAAATAACGATAAGGGTTCAACAGAATTTAAAACGAACTCCGCGCCCAGTCTTCCAGCAAAGAAAAAACTCCCGAAGATTACAATAATAAAAACAGCGCTTATCAAAATCCAAGAAAATATTTTTTTCTTTAAAGACTCCCTTG
>JAENIV010000091.1 GCA_016844295.1 Candidatus Berkelbacteria bacterium | reverse complement strand
AAAAATATCTTGAAAAAATTGAAAAAATACTTCGGAAAAAAATGGCTATTGAGGAGATAAAGGCAGATATTCACGGACGCGCCAAGCATCTTTATTCTTTGTGGCGCAAACTTGGCCGTTATGATAATGATTTATCGCACATTTACGATCTTGTTGCTTTAAGAATTATTGTCAATTCTGTGGCCGATTGTTATAAGGTTTTGGGAATAATCCATGAAACTTGGAAGCCTCTGGTTGGAAGAATCAAAGACTATATTGCCATGCCCAAACCAAACGGTTATCAATCTTTACATACAACTGTTTTTTGTTTAGACGGTAAAATTGTTGAATTTCAAATTCGAACTAAAATCATGCATGATCAAGCGGAAAATGGTATTGCCGCTGGTTGGCATTACGCTGAGGCCAAAGGCACTTTAGATTATATTTTAAAAAAGATCAAACGCGCACCTTATGAAGACGTCCAATGGGTTAAAGAATTAGCCCGTTGGCAGGATCAATCCCGAGATAATAAACAGTTTTCTAACGATATTCAAATTGACTTTTTTTCGGATAGAATTTTTGTTTATACTCCGCAAGGAGAGGTTAAAGATCTGCCCGCTGGCGCTACTCCAATAGATTTTGCCTATTCTATTCATTCAGAAGTCGGTAATTCCTGCGTTGGGGCTAAAATTAACGGGAAAATGTCAACTTTTAGTACACCTCTAAAAAATGGCGATATTGTTGAAATTATAAAGTCTAAAAGACCCGCCGGCCCTAAGCACGATTGGTTAGAATTTGTTAAAACTTCGATGGCCCGCAATCATATACGCCGATATTTACGCTTAAAAAATATCTAGGCTCTTGACCCCAACCTCGTTTTCCCTTATCATGAGGCTGACATAGAAAGGACTTATGGCTAAATCAGGTTTACAATCTCCACGAGGAACGAAAGATATTTTGCCAGAAGATCAGAAATACTGGTTATATCTATTTGATATTGTGAGACAAAAGTTTGCAACGTTCGGGGCTCGACGAATCGAAACCCCGGTTTTTGAATTTGCTGAACTTTATACCCGTGCCATAGGCAAGGGAACTGATATAATTGATAAAGAAATGTTTGAAGTGCGCCGCGCCTCAACAATGGCAGCGCCGGGGTTGTCCGCGCATACTTACAAAATGGTATGGCCACTTGGCCTCAACCAGTTAAACTGTGGTACTGGGGACCGGCTTTTCGTTACGAACGCCCACAAGCCGGACGTTATAGAATTCATAATCAATTGGGTTTAGAAATAATTGGTGATGCTGATGCCTTGACTGATACTTACGCGATTTATTTAGCCTGGAAAATTTTAAAAAAACTTGTTGATTATTTTCAAAATTTTCTGCCAGCCCTGTGTCCGGATTGCAACCGACGGTTTATCGAAAATCCTTTAAGAATTTTGGATTGCAAAGAAGATAAATGTCAAAAAATAATCAGCGGTGCCCCTCAAGTTATAGATATGCTTTGTGACGCATGTAAAACACATTTTAAAAGCGTCTTAGAAAGTCTTGAATCCTTACAGATTCCTTACAATCTGAATTCCAGGTTAGTCCGCGGGCTTGATTATTACACGCGCACTGTTTTTGAAATATATCTAAATAACGACCGCAATCGCCAACGTACCTTAATTGGTGGCGGCCGCTACGATGATTTAGTTAAAATTTACGGCGGGCCAGCGACCCCGGCGGTTGGTTGGGCAGCTGGTGTTGAGCGTTTAATAGATGTCGTTAAGGATTATGGTATTCAAGTACCAGACGACAAAACGACTGATATTTGTTTAGTCCAAATCGGCGAAAAAGCCCGTAAACAAGCCTTGGCAACTGAAGTCCTTTTGGAAGAAGAAGGTTTTCGCTCCACGACAATTATTGGCAAAGACTCGTTGAAAGGCCAACTTCGGTCTGCTAGCAAACTCGGCGCTCAAATCTGTTTGATCATTGGCCAACGTGAAGTTTTGGATAAATCAGTGATTTTTAAAGATATGGATAATGGTTCTCAGGAAACTATAAATCAGAGTCGGCTCATTGACGCTCTCAAAAAAAGATTTAACAAGTGATCTAAGATCCAATTAGCCAATTAGCGCTCATAATCGAAAAGTCAATTGAATTGACGGTTCCATCTTTGTTTATATCCGCAACGGGATCGGCTAAAAGCCACTTCGAAGTTAATATTGAAAAATCAATACTGTTGACGACATTATTGTCATCTAAATCTGCCCCTTTAAAGGCTGCGTACATCAGATTCATGGGATTGGTTAATACCTGTCCACCTTTATAATCGGCCAAAAAGTATTTAGGCTTTAGATAAAAACTATAAGTTGCACCTACCGTCATTGATATAGGCAAAGTAATTGTTGCATTGCCCGATATATTCGTAGTTACATCTGTTTTATCCAGAATTAATGTTGAGGCTGAATCATAGATTTTTAAATGGGTATTTGCTGTAGTGTAGTCCGCCCTTCCTTGAAGTTGGATTGTTAAATTTAAAGTAATTCCAATTGGATCAGTTCTAACTTGACTCTCAATTGGGCTGGAAAAACACGTTCCCTTGTATGATTCTAACCTGTAATAGTAAGTTGTATCCGGCAAAATTCCTGTCGTATTTATATAACTGCGCATATTCGGATCTGGCAACGTAATTGATGGGTTAGAAGGAAAATTACCAGGCGTAGTCGAACGCCAGAACCAAAAACCGTCATGATCTGCGGTAATATCTGTCCAGGCCAGATCGACAGCCCCGGTAGGATTGGTAGGATTCTTAGAAGCCGTAAATGTATTCGGGGCCACCGGTGCTATGCATGTTGGTGTTGGGGTAGGACTGGGTGTAGGTGTAGGTGTCGGTGTCGGCGTTGGGGTGGGGGTAGGAGTAGGG
>JAENIV010000054.1 GCA_016844295.1 Candidatus Berkelbacteria bacterium | reverse complement strand
CTTCAACAGGTTCTTGGAGAGGTTCAGGAATTTCCTCTTTGGGCTTTTCTTCAACTTCCGGGGTAATAGTTTTGGTTTCGACAACTTCTTTTCGGACCCTGGGTACTTCAGTTTTTGCCGCTTTTGCGACTAAAATTAAATGCCGTAAAATTTCCTGTTTAAGCCCGAACTTTTTGTTTAATTCCAAAACTTTGGTAGGATCAATTTCGAGTGTTATAACCGTATAAAAACCCGCAGTCTCTTTTTTGATCTGGTAAGCCATCTGTTTTTGGCCCAAAGATTGGACATTCAAAATTTTCCCGCCTAAAGATTCTATTTCTTTTTTGACGGGCGTATCTTTTGTGTCTTTACCATGAGCAGTGTCGAAGGGTTCCTTGGTAATAATTGTGATTTCGTACTTTTCCATTGCTTTATTATCTTAGCATAAGGTTAGAATTTTCGCAATAGGCAAGAGGCTGAGTCAAAGATTAGTAAACTTGAACAACCGTCATGCGCGGATTATGAAAAATTATCGGAAGGTTTAATTTTTCCACAATTCTTAATCTTTTTTTATCTTGCTTGCTAATCAGGATATATTTAATTTTGTAGTGTTTCAAGATTTCTATACCGCTTTTAAAATTAAAACCTTCTTCAAAATCTTGGACGTTGTAAACATTGTTGATAACTGGGGTGTTTTTTAAGAAATCTTGGGTTTTTTCCGTTGTCCTGGACGTGTATCCGCCAATAAGTCTTTTATGGTGAATAGTTTGATAATACAGAACTCTATCATAATCATAACTTATATCTATAATGGCGTAATCTTGTCTGTCTTTGGCAATTTCCAAGTAAAAATCAGAAACCGGTATTTGCGAAGTTATCATTTTCGCCGGCATATATTCAATAAAAATTCCGCTGACTAATATTATTACAATTATAGTCTTGAGAAGATTCCGTTTCTTTAAAATGTCTGATAAAGCAAAAGCAACTAAAATAGCCCCGGCAAGATATGCAAATGAAGCAAATCGGGCAGGAACTCCCTGTAAATTTATGAAGGGAATATATTTTTGAACCCAATAAAAAGGTAGAGGAGCGTGAGTATAAATTACACCATTAACTTGTAAATAAGGGCCCAAGGCCAAAACCGCATACGCAAGAAAGATGAAAAACCAAAAGAAGATTGGCTTACCTCGAATCTTAAATAATGCATAAAATATCAGAATAAAAACGCTATAGCCAATATAGCCAACATTCTCCCAAGAATAATGCCATTTTTCCCAGAATTCCATAATGTTTGGTTTAAAAATCGAGGTAAAATTTGGAATAAAATAAGCGACTAAATCTACGGAATATTTCAAGGGGTCGTGGCCTATAAAGTTAAAGTCACTATTGGTAACTTTTTCATAAACCATCGTTCCGATATATGGGGAAATCAACAAAAGACCAAGACCGATCATGAAAAAATAGTTTTTTAAAAAACCTTTTTGGCGAAAACTTTGCCGATCAAATATTAACAAAAATATAAGATGAAGGACCAAAAACAACGCCAGATAGAATGCATAATAAAGGTCGGAAAAAGTCGCTAAAATTAAAAATACCACCGGCAGTTTCCAGTTAGCCTTGCCTTTGAGCATTTTCAAATAATGAAGGATAAATAATACCACCCAACCAAAAGACATCAGGTTTAGGTGTCCATAGGAGTGGGCAATGTAGTAGGCAGAAAATGTCACAACGTATCCGGCAACAAAGGAGGCGAATCTATTTTTAGTCAGAAGTTTTGCTAATAGATATACGCTCAAACCGGCCAAGGCAAAGTTTAACAAAACCAATATGTTATATGTTGCTGGGAGTCCGAAGATCGGTTGCAAAGAGATGGAAATAATCGCGTTAGGAAGATTCAGGGTATGAAAAAGGAGTGAAATTCCATTAGGCCAATGGAGATAGGTGGTAAAAAACGGACTAATGCCATTTAAAAGAGCAGTTTTCACCCACCAGAAATTCCAGATAAATTGCCAGGCGTCATGGTAGCCGATAATCATTGATTTCAGGTGAAATATTACCGGATAAGTCCACACAGCCGCAAAAATTAAATAATAAACATAAATGGCAAAATTGGACTGAAAAAATGTAAGTTTTTGAGTCAACTTTTTCATGAGGCTATCTTTTAATGAATCTTTACGCTGATTGATATTATATCAAAAAATTTAAGATATCCAAGAGTGTAGGCTTAGAAACACTTAACTTGCCAGAATTTGTTAGTGTCTGAAACAAATTTTATGGGTAAATTATCTTTATTTATTATTCCTTTGTCCCAACTATTAATCATCAAACATTGATTTTTTTGGGCAATATTCGCTCCTATTTGAATGGGAATATTGTCTTTGTTCGGCAATAGCAGGCTGTAAAAACCCAGGTTGGTAGAATAATTGTTGCCTTTGGTCGAGACAATTATTTGGTTTGGATTGAATTTGATAGATGCAGTTAAAGAATCTTTAAAACCGCTTCCCTCGAAAGCATGAGTAGTTATTTTAGGGTAAACGACAAAATATTTTTCTAAGAATAGATATGATTCCAGAGATAAAAAGATAAAAATTATCAAAATTAAGGGCAATAAATTGTTTCTCAAAAAGAATTTCAAAAGAAATGTAAAACCCAAACAGGCAAAAAGTAAAACGTAAAACCCCATAAAAAGGCTTCTTAATGATTCATATTCAACCGTCAAAGCCGCTGCCGCCGGAGCCAAGATTAGATTTAAGAAAATAAAAAGCCAGAAACGGTTTTTCTTTTTAATAATTAAATAAATTCCATATAAAAGACCAATAATGCTTAAGAAAAAAACAATAAAAAAGATCATCCCAACGTCGCCCGGATGATGGCGGATATTCGGGTCGCCTTTAAATAAAAGAAAATTTAGATCGAAATAAGTTAGGTAGTATTTGAAAAATAAGGAAATTTTTTCGAAGCCCGTCAAGGAAGCATCGTACAAAAAGGTAATGTAGCGGAATCTGTCAGTTAATGCCCCGGGATATTGAAAGGAAAAATAAATATAGGGAATTATTGAAAGTAAAAATCCAGACGCCGCAAGAAGATGTTTCTGCCAATTTTCTTTTTTTAAATATACAAGTAAAAGAAGGCCTATGTAAACGAAAGCAAAAAACCGGCTCGTGGTGTAGGTATAAACCGTTAACCCGCCCGAAAAGCCGGTTAAAATTGGATATAAAAAATTATCCTTTTTAATTTCAGTTTCATAGGTTTTATAGGCGAAATAAAGGGCGAAAATAAAAACCGTCAGTTGAGAAATAACTTCAAAAGAAATTCTCGAAATCGAAAAAAACCAGGGCAAAAACCCTGCCGCAAAAATCGCAAAAAGGGTGATAATTTTCTTTTTAAAAATCGTTTCTGAAAGAAAGTATAGGCCTGCCAAAAAACCCATATAAAAAATAAAACTAGTTAGCCTAAGATTTAATTCACTTATGCCAAAAACTTTAAAAATAACGGCCGTAGTGTAGATATAAAGAGGATTTTTATATTCGCCAAAAGCCTTAAAAAAGACTGGGAAACTTTGATTATGCTCGTCTTTGCCAGTTTGGGAAATTAAGGCGGCGTTGTAACCAATGGAAGTTTCATCAACATAATATCCGTCAGGCATGATAGTTAAGCGCCAGAGATGAAAAAAAGAAACTCCTCCAAAAAGGACAATAAATGAAACCAGCCAAAAATATTTTATAATTTTCCGATTTTTTAGCATTGTATTTATAGTATAAACTACGTAGTCCTGCGGGAACAAACTCTGCTTAAAAAATTAATTTGGTTTTTTTCACACTCAGAGTATATAATACAAATATTTTCAAATAAAACTTGAACAAGTTATTTATATACAGTATCATCAAAGAGAGGAAAAAATGATTGGACCTGAAGGTCAACATAGTCTTAAAAGTGACCACGACGAAGGCGGACTTGATCCGCGTGATTGGAAAACCCCAAAAACCAAGCGGGTTGAAGTTCCGTCACCGTCGCCGGAAGCATCTGAACTAGAAACTCATCAGGAAAAACCTCTCCATCCAGTAGAACCTGGGCCAGAAGATGATTCAAAGAAAAACCCAAACAAGAGTGCCGAAAGTCAGCCTGAACAGACTATTTAGACATTAAATTTAAATAAAACGACATCACCATCTTGCATTATATAATCTTTGCCTTGGGTTTTTACTAATCCTTTTTCGCGGGCCCGTACCCAGCCATTATTTGCGACAAAATCATCGAATTTGACAACATCGGCAGCAATGAATCCGCGCTCAAAATCGTTGTGAATTACACCGGCAGCTTGCGGTGCGGTAGCGCCTTTTTTAATTGTCCACGCTTTCGTTTCTTTTTCTCCACTGGTTAGGAAAGTTTGGAGTCCCAATATTTCATATGTTTTTTTAGCGAGTTGATTAATACCTGATTCGTGGATGCCAAGTTCTTTTAGATACTCATTTTTCTCGCTTTCGCTCAGGTCATTTAATTCCTGCTCAATCTTGGCGGAAAGATAAATTATCGGGGAATTGCCGACATAGTCTTTGATTGGTTTGACCAACTCTTCGGCGTTCGTGAGTTCGTTTTCTCTCAGATTTGCGACATAAATAACCGGTTTTAAAGTCAAAAGTCCAAGATCTTTGATTAGAGTTTCGTCATCATCAGATAATTCTATTTTTTCGCCATTTTGGAGATTCTCATTGATCTCTTTTAGCACGTCCGATATTGCCGCGGCGTTTTTATCACCAGCCCTAACATCTTTTTCGATACTTTGGAGACGCTTGTCAGCTGTTTCCAAATCTTTAAGTGCTAATTCTGTCTCAATAACTTTTATATCTGAAACTGGGTCAATTTTGCCAGAGACATGAATGACATCGGGATCTTCAAAAGCCCGTACCACCATACAAATAGCATCGGTTTCGCGGATGTTGGCGAGAAATTGATTTCCAAGCCCTTCACCCTTGGAAGCACCAGCGACAAGACCGGCAATATCAACAAACTCCACCACGGCAGGGATTGTTTGTTGAGACTTAGAAACGCGGGCTAAATCCGCTAACCGCGGATCGGGAACAGGAATAATACCCACATTTGGTTCAATGGTGCAAAATGGGTAATTTTCCGCCTTAGCTTGATTTTTAGTTAAAGCATTAAATAAAGTGGATTTGCCGACGTTGGGGAGACCGACTATTCCAATTGATAGACTCATATTCAAATCCTATAAAAGTTTAATTAATTCTTTAAAAATGAATAATTTTTTTCTATCAGAGGAATGACTAATAGATTCAATTATGCTTAATTCCAAAAACCTATTTTGCAGTCTAAGGGCTGTCATCCGTGAGCATAGGGGGACATAATTTTTGCCGATTTTTCTTCAACCGCCGCTCTTAAACTTTCGATCTGGTCTATTAATTTTTGTGTCTCAATGGCTTGTTTCGCCACGGCGATTAAGAAGAATTTTATCCAATCTTCGTACCTGCTCGAAGTGTCCACCTTGTGGAGCGTATCTATATAATTGCGTCTATTTTTTTCAAAAAAACCGCTCAAATAAAGAATCGGTTGATAAAGTATTTTTTTCTTAAAAAGGTATAAAGGTATGATAATACGGCCGATTCTTCCGTTTCCGTCAGAGAAGGGGTGAATTGCCTCAAACTGATAATGTATTAAAGCAGTTCTTACTAATTCATTATCATTAGTGTCTGTGTTCAAAAATTTCTCCAGATTTTCCATATAATCTTGGATGAGAATTG
>JAENIV010000053.1 GCA_016844295.1 Candidatus Berkelbacteria bacterium | reverse complement strand
AGAAAATTGTTTAAGCAAAACCAAGGAAGGTAAAACACTTTCCTCGGGCAAGTGATCGGATTAATGGTTAATACCCGCACAATGTAAGCAATAAGGATATCTGCGCTTACACTAGAAAAGAAACGTGGAAGTTTTCGGACAAATAATCTATAAAGTTGTAATTTATGGCATTTTGGTAATAGTGCCTATTATTATCATAGTCATAATATTACGTTCTCGGGCCGCTAAGAAAAAAATGGAGTGGTTCGCAAATTTAAAGTTTATTACTTTAAGAATTCTAGTTCCTAAAAATAACGAAAAAACACCTTTAGCCGCGGAACAAATGTTCGCGGCATTGCACGGTATTTTTCGGCCCGAAAGTCAATTCCAAGATTATTTTTCTTTTGAAATCGCTTCGCGTGAAAAATATATTCAATTTTACGCCCATGTCCCGGAACATTTAAAAGACTTTGTTGAGGGGCAAATTTATTCTCAGTACCCGACAGCAGAAATAACTCAAGTGGATGATTATACAATGGAAGAATATGATAATATTCACTCCGGGCATTATAAACTAGCCGCAACAGAACTCTTAATCACAAACTTGGACGTTTATCCAATAAAAACTTTTTTAAACTTTGAAGTCGATCCATTAGCAGGTATAACGGGCGTCTTATCAAAATTAGAACGAGGCGAAGAAATTTGGCTTCAAATCCTAACGCGTCCCGTAGCAGATGATTGGCAAAAGCGGGGGACTAGCCACGTACAAGCTGTTAAATCGGGGACGACCAATCAGTCGGGAATTTTAACTGGTTTATTAGGAGCCTTCGGAAGATTTTTAGGCGCAATGCTGAACGCAATTTTATCTGGCGTGACTCCAGAGTCGTCTAAGGGAGAGGCGAAAAAAGAAGAGGCCAAATTACCGGGAACTGTTGAAGAGGGCCTTAAAAGCGTTGAAACAAAATCGACCAAGTTGGGTTTTGAAACAAAAATAAGATTAATCGCCCTAGCCTCAGATGAAAATGTTGCTCGTTCAAAAATTACCTCCATTGTAGCGGCTTTTAAACAATTTAATCTTTTAAATTTAAATGGATTTAAAGCTGGGGCAATTTCAAACTCATTGGCGTTTTATGATCAATATCGTTTTCGGGCATTTTTAGATCCCGGCTATGTACTAAATATTGAAGAATTAGCCTCAATTTTCCATCTGCCAAATATTTCCGTGCAAACGCCAAGTATTGTTTGGGCCGGATCCAAAAAAGGCGAACCTCCGTCAGACTTACCAATTGAAGAAAATGTTCCCAGCAATGATCTCACAATCTTTGCGAAAACTGATTACCGGCATATGATGCATAAATTTGGAATCAAACTTAACGACAGACGCTACCATATGTATGCTATTGGGAAAACTGGCACGGGTAAATCAACCATGCTTGAAAATATGATTATTGACGATATCCGCGAAGGCCGTGGCGTTGCCGTAGTAGATCCTCACGGAGATTTAATTAAGACGTTACTTAATTTTGTTCCTGAGGAACGTATCAAAGACGTAATATTATTCAGCCCGGCTGATAGACTATATCCGGTAGGTTTTAATGTTTTGGAAAATGTCGATCCGGAACTTAAAAATATAGTTGCTTCGGGCGTTGTAGGCATTTTTAAGAAGATATTCGGAGAATCTTGGGGACCACGATTAGAATATATTTTACGTAATACAATTTTAGCCCTACTTGATTATCCGGACGCCACCATGCTTGGAATTACAAAAATATTAGTTGATCAAGATTTCCGTAACCGCGTGATTGAAAAAATTCAAGACCCGGTAATAAAAGACTTCTTTGTTAACGAGTTCGAAAAATACGATCCGAAATTCCGGACAGAGGCAATCGCTCCGATTCAAAATAAAGTTGGGCAGTTTTTATCAAGTTCAACTATTAGAAATATTGTCGGACAGCCAAAATCTACCATTAATATTGAAGAAATCATGAATACCGGCAAAATTTTGTTCTTAGATTTATCGATCGGTGAAATTGGCGAGGATTCATCTGCCCTTTTAGGTGCCATGATGATTACTAAAATACAGTTGGCGGCTATGCGTCGAGCCATAATACCCCAAGAACAAAGAAAAGATTTTTATCTCTACGTCGACGAGTTTCAAAACTTTGCCACGGAATCATTCGCAACAATTTTGTCCGAAGCCAGAAAATACCGTCTTAATTTAATTATTACCCATCAATATATTGCTCAAGTACCGGAAGAAGTTATGTCAGCAGTTTTTGGAAACGTTGGATCTTTGATTACGTTCCGTGTAGGAGCACCTGACGCATCAGCCCTAAAACAAGAGTTTGCACCAGTATTTGAAGAGGTTGATTTAGTTAATCTTGACAATTATCATATTTACGTTAAAATGTCGATTGATGGAGTCACGTGCCCGGCGTTTTCCTCGACAACATTACCCCCCGAAACTATGGCAAACAACAATAAAGATTTAATTATCCAAAGTTCCCGGGAACAATTTTCCAGACGTCGAGAATATGTAGAACAGAAAATGACTTCACTAACTCAGATGCCTAAACTTGATGAATTGTTAACTAAGGCCGAACGCGACCGAATTCCTAAAATACCGCCTAAAATAGGGGAGACCTATTATCGAGAAATTCAAGCACCGGGGGATGAACGCTGGTATTTTGGGGGAGGGACAGAAGACACACCGTTAGATGATGATGTAGTTCAGGAAAAATTAAAAAAATTTGAAGAAGAAAAGCCGGAATGGATGAAGGACCGTTTGGTTGCGCTAAAGGGTAATCAAGATAACGAACAAGAATACCACGAGGAGCCGACTAAAGAAGAAATAGTCGATATAGAAAAAGACAAACAAGCCATGCTCTCACATATAGGCCCGAATGAAAATAAAACGTCCGGTGAGCATGAAGTAAAAAATCTCTACGAAGGCGAGACAGTCGTGTTAGACGGTGATAAAAAGTAAAACTGTATTGCTTAAAAACACCAAAATCACTATCAAGGATGATATAATAGTCAAGTTTTCTTCGCTTCATCCATGGCCATTAGTCCGGGTATTACGCTTGAAAATAACCATATAGTAAGAGGAAAAATTTATTCTCCGGCGGGGGAGTGGCTCAAATTAAAATGCAATTTGCATTTTTTTATTATTTTTCTAATTTATATTTTCTATCTCTGGGTCGTACCGGAGTGGGGAAAATGCAATTTATGCAAATTTGTTTTATTAATTTCAAACACTTTTTTAATACTATTAAGTGATCTTTGTAAATACCTTGTCATACCTTAATCTATATAAAGCGTCGCAAAAGATACATTGAGCGACGCAAAATAGATTCAGAATCAGAGAATCAGATAAGATTATCACAGCGTTCTTTATAAAGCAGTAGATAATTAATCCCTGGTTAATATTATCCAACATCTTTAGGCTATTTATTGGTACCTAGAATCCGTGTTTAAAATCCCCTATTTTTTAAGCACTATATAATAAAAAAAAATGGCATTTTGCCACTAAGTCGACGCATGTGTGCTTATTTGTTTAAACCTGTTAAAATGGTCTCTGGAAGCCTCTAGGACGATACTTTTTGATTGATGCGACTCATTCGTCGTGCACTCCAACCTTGCCATGAAACTAACAACGGCGAAGCATTAAAAATTGACGAGTATGTGCCCATGGCAATTCCGACAAGCAACGCTAGCGTAAATGTTTTTAATGATGCACCGCCGAGCAAAAACAAACTAAATAAAACGATCAAAACCGTAAAAGAAGTATTAAGTGATCTATTTAATGTTTGTAAAATACTATTGTTAACATTCGTTTCAAAATCCAAAGAAGGGGACTTGCGTAAATTCTCACGAATTCTATCAAAGACAACTATCGTGTCATGAACTGAAAATCCCATTATGGTTAATAAGGCCGTAATAAATAATGAATCAATCTCGTAGCCTAAGAAATGCCCTAAAATTGCAAAAACACCGAAGACAAATAAAAGATCATGAATTAAAGCCAATACAGCACACACTCCGAATCGCCACGAACTGGCCGGCCGGGGAACTTTTCGGAAGGCAATCGAAATATAAATAATTATCGCCAGTGAAGCGATTATAACGGCAATTATCGCCCGTTTTTTCAAATCATTTGAAACAGTCGGACCTACAGTTTCCAAGCGATTTTGTTTATACTCCCCTGCTTTGGCTAAGGCATCCGTCAATTTTTTTTGATTTTCCTGATCCAAGGGTGCGGTTTTAATTATATATGTGTTATCACCAGATAGTTGGATATTGGCGTTACTAAAACCAGATAAATTCACAGATTCTTGAACTTTATCCCTTGAAACATTTTCTTTATATTGAATATCTAAAAGACTTCCCCCCTTGAAATCAAGTCCGGTGGGAATTTTCCATAAAAATAGAGCCACAATCCCGGGAAGGATTAAAATCAAGGAAATTAAATACCAAATTTTTCGTCTGCCTATTATATTCATAAGTCGCTTCGCTCCGCTACGAAATACGAAATTATACAAAAATTAGTAGTCATTATTTTATTACTAGCCTTTTTTCGATGAATGATCCGACCGATAAACGCAAAAATGTTCGCGTTACTGTAATGGCGGTAAACATTGAAATTAAAATACCAATAGCCAAAGTCACAGCGAAACCTCGAACAAGCCCACTTGTACCATAATAAAGGATTAAACAAGTTATTAACGAAGAAAAGTTTGAATCACGAATTGACGGCCAGGCTCTTCGGAAACCTTCTTCAATCGCGAGGCCAACAGTTTTGCCAGATGATAATTCTTCTTTCGTTCGTTCAAAAATTAAAATGTTAGCATCAACAGCCATGCCCACGGACAAAATAAAACCGGCAATCCCTGCCAACGTTAGAGTAACCGGAATTAGTTTAAATAATGCCAAAACAATTAATGTATAAATTAGTAAGGCGATAATCGCCAAAATACCTGGGACGCGATAATAAATTATCATGAACAATGCTACAAGTAAGAGTCCAATCAAACCAGCGACCAAAGACTTTTGGACAGATTCTGATCCAAGCGTAGGCCCGATTGTTCTTTGTTCAATTAGAGTTATTGGCACTGGTAAGGCACCAGCATTTAATTCAATTGCCAATTGTTTCGCCTCTTGAATGTCAAATTTTCCGGTGATAACTGCCTGGCCATTTTCAATCACAGTCTGAACCGTAGGCGCAGAAATAATTTCATTATCCAATTTTATCGCAACAGGCTTTTGAACATTTCGCCGAGTAATATCGGCAAATAGCTTTGTGCCATCAGAGTCAAATTGAATTGATACCTGAGGTTCGCCAGCGCTATTGTCAAACTGAACATCGGCGCGCCGTAAATTTGCCCCGGTTAATTAAAGGCTCGGAGGTATTATTGGTATCGGGGTTTTCTTCTTGAAAAACCAACTGGGCAGTTTTGCCTATTAAATTGATTGCCTCGTCTACATTGGTAATTCCGGGTAGTTCGACAATTACTGATTGTTTATTACTTATTTTTGCCGATTGGATAACGGCTTCTGATACCCCCAAAGCATTTACACGTCTATCAATAACGTTAATAACTGATTGAGTTGCGTCATTAACACTCTTATTGTCCAATTTGGAAGTATCTAACTCAAAAACCAGATGAGCACCACCTTGTAAATCTAAGCCTTCGTGGATTTTCAGTTCTTTAAAATACTTTCCAACTGAAAGATTAGGTCCGGTTGGCCAATCAACCAAGCCGGCTAGAACAGTAATAATCAAGATAATTCCTAAAGTAATCCAAAGATTGCGTCGCATAATATAATGAATAATTGACCACTAATCTTACTATTCACAAATAAACACTAATTATTTTTTAATTTCTATATTATTTGTGGTTATTTGTGTGTAAAATTAGTGGATTGTTTTACAGGTATTTTTCTTGTCCCTTTAACTTTAAGATCTCAACGACTTTTCTGACTTCCTGTGCCTTGTCTTTATGGCAAATTAAAACCACGTCTGGTGTGTCTACAACTATTATATCCTTTAGGCCGATTGTTGCAACTAATCTATCTGTTCCGTGGATTAAACACCCGCTTGTTTCAACTCCGTAATGCTCACATCCGACAATAGTATTTTCTTGGTCTTTGCGTGAAAGCATTTCCAGGAGTTTTTTCCAATTGCCAATATCTGACCAGGCAAAATCCCCCGGGATGACAGCAATTTTTTCGGCTTTTTCAGCAATTGCGTAATCAAAAGAAATATTTTCCATCTTCTCATATATCTTATTTAGATTTTTTGGACTATCTTTAATATTTTCTAAATTTTTATAGATTCCCCGGGAATGTTTTTTAAAAAGTTCTAATATAAATTTCGGTTTGGCGATAAACATTCCCCCGTTCCAAAGAAACTTGCCCGACTTTAAATATTTTTGAGCGGTTTTAAGATCGGGTTTTTCAACAAACCGCCGAACTTTATAGACATCTTTTTCTAAATTATTACCCATTTCAATATAACCTAAACCCGTATCGGGATCAGTCGGCCGGATACCGATTAAAACGAGATAATCTTTTTGGGCGACTCTAAATGCTTCTTTGAGAACTTTTTGAAATTCTTTAACATTACCAATGTAGTGATCAGAAGGTAAAAAGGCCACAGTTTCGGCCGTCTCAATCATTTTTAAAGCCCCCAGACCAATACATGGGGCAGTGTTACGGACAAACGGCTCGATTAAAATATTATTTTTTAGTTCAGGGAGTTCTTTAGCAATCTCTTGCGCCTGGTTAACATTAGTGGCAATAAAGATATTTTTCTCGCCAACTACCGGGATAAGTCGGTTGACGGTATTACGGATCATAGAATCATTATTAACCAAAGCATATAACTGCTTTGGTTTTTTTAGACGGGACTTTGGCCAGAGACGAGTTCCTGCCCCTCCGGCCATGATAACAATAGAATTTGAATTCATATTGATATTGTACTAAAAATATGGTTTAAGGTCAAGATGATAAGAGAAAAGGCGCAGTATGAAACCGCGCCCAAGTATTGTTTAATGCGTCGGATATTATTCGGTACTTGTGACGATACCCGACTCAAAGGTACCGATATCGGTGATGCCGATCTTCGTAAGTTCGAGGATGACGTCGACGTGTCTATCCAGCGGAACATAGGCTGCGACGCCAAATAAGGTATCTTTCGTGGTAGGGCTTACCGTCGGGGCCTTCATCCCACCCATGATTGTTGCAGCATCCTGTACGAGAGCCCTCGGGACATTGGCAATTAGATAGATAAGTTGTTGCGCTTTCCAGGCACCGGCAATGAGAGCCACCAGGCAATCTATGTATGATCGCGATTCTGGATTTTCCATAGATTCAGGGTTGGCAACGACCACCGTGTTTGATGTCATCAGTGTATCGATCTCGCGCAGGTTATGGGCGCGGAGAGAATCGCCTCTTTCAGTAAGTTCGATCGTAGCTTCCGCATCGTACTCTTCGATGGCCTCAGAATGGCCGTAGCAAGAAACGATCTCAATATCTTCACGACCGTGTTGCTGACAGTAACGCTTTGATATTAATGGATATTCTGAAACAACCGTACAGCCTCGAGGTAAGTCAGTGATGCTCCCATAAGCGCTATGTTTGACCGCCAAAACGATGCGAACCGGCAGCATGGTACTTCTTCCTCTGGGGATGGTAAAGAGGATAGGAAGGTCAACACCGCATTCGGCTATCCAGTCTTCACCGGCAATGCCGAGGTCATAGCGTCCGCGCTTGACTAGTTGTGGGATAATCTGCGGTCGTTGATAACGAATTGTCTCGATAAAACTTACCGCTGATGGAGCGTATTTCGTCCGTGGTTCCTTTAGACCAGATAGAATATGAGATCTAGTTAACATGTCAGTTACGACCTGCTCCATCGAGCCGTCGGGTACTACCAGTTTGACGCTAGCCATCTTCTTCTCCCTGTGTCCGTCTGGACTTTATATTTAACCAAATTTAAGAGAGGAAGTCAAGTGAGAGCATTTAATGATTATTTTCTAATATGAGAGTACTTTATTTTCAAGTGTAATACCCTGTCATTTATGACAGGTGTGAAGCGTAAAAAACTTTACCTTGAACATACCACGGGCTTCAGCCCGTGGATAGTGATTTATCTTTAATCCATCGGATAACTTTTTTACCCTTGAGGACTTTATCGAGCATTTTTAATTCGTCGTAAATGCCCTCAATCAATTTGTATTTCTTGGCTTCTTTAAGATCCACCCAGGCGAAATCAACTTGATCTTCAGCAAGTTTGACTTTGCCACTGGCCCAATCGGCAGAGTAACTTAAAGTCACAACAGGAATGTTATCAGGCCGAATAAAAACAAGATCACAGAGATATTTAACATTTTTAATTTTTAAACTTACCTCTTCCATAACTTCCCTTTCAAGGAGTTTTTCAGCAATATTATACCATTGATTTTGCCCGTCCCGAGGTAGTTTCATATAATCATCACTTTCTAATTTACCCCCAGGGACACTCCATTGGCTCGGGAAGGCCTTTTCCCAAGGTGCATCTTTGATAATGATGGCAGTAGCAACTATGTAGTGAAACTTAGTATTTTTCATTTATTTAATTCCTTTTTGATGATATCACTTACTTTGTCGATCGCTTCTTGGGGGCGACCTTCTGGATTTATAACGGAATGATCGTAGTGCTTCTCGTATTCCGATTCTTTTATAGCGGTAGCAATTCTTGTATGTATATCTATTTCATTGATCTCTCCCCTACTTGGGTCATTTTTAAGTCGATTTCGGATTATACTCTCAATATTATTGCTATCATATTTGATAAAAATTAAAACCGCATCCGGTGTTAATTTTTTTACCTGAGTTGCACCCTTAACATCAATTTCCATTAAAATATTTTTTCGAGCGTTTAATGCTTTTTCAATTTGTTCTTTGGGCGTACCATACATTTCGCCGTGAGTTTTGGCAAACTCTAAAAATTCATCATTCTTAATCATGTCATTGAACTTATCGTGATAAACAAAAAAATGATCCTTTCCTGGAATTTCTTCAGGCCTGGGTTCGCGGGTAGTATAGGTCACTGCACGATGGAAATCAGGGTATTTTTCTAAGATAGCCTTTAAAATAGTGTTCTTGCCTACACCAGATTGTCCCGATAAGATAAATAATTTGCCTGCCATATATTGAAACTCACATGCTAAGAAAATTTTTGTAATATTAATTCTAGATCATTCGGCAATATAGATTCGAACTTATGATTATCGAATTCCAATTTACAAGCGTGTAAAAATTGTCTATTTAAACCTAGTTCTTTAGATATTCTTTTACTATGTTTAATATTATAGATCGGATCGCCAATTACTGGGTGCCCGATAGATTTAAAATGAACTCTAATTTGATGCATCCTGCCGGTTTCGATTTTGGCTTCGATTAATGACAATACTTCATTATTAAAACGATATTCTTTGATCACTTTATAATATGTTTTTGCCGTCCGAGCCTTGCCTGGTTGAAAATCAAAATGAATACTCTGAGTAGTTTGTTGACGTCGCGCATTCGGATCGCGGCTAATAAATCCGGTTATTTCTCCTTCGGGTTTTGCGAGTTTACCAAACACTAAAGTAAGATATGTTTTTTTAATTTCATGGGCTTGAAATTTGGCTTGGAATTTTTCAAGGGTTTCAGGGTTTTTCGCAATTATCATAATCCCAGAAGTATCTTTATCAAGCCGATGAACAATTCCCGGCCTCTCTTTCTCAGGCCAGTTGAGATCTTTAATTTCGGGATAATTTAATATTAACCAATCTACCAGCGTTTCAGTATGCACACCCGCTCCGGGATGAACAATCAAACCAGCTGGTTTTTCTATGACTACCATATTGTTATCTTCATAAATTTTTTTAATTTCCATGTTCGTAGGCAAAAGATATTTTATCCATTAAAGTTTGAGGGGAAACATTTTCGACACGAACTCTCCGCAATTGGAATAAATCAGAATTTTCATTGGCAATTCCGATTTTCGTTGTAACTGCTGTTAAGTAGCCAGCCTCTTTAATGAAATTAATAACATCTTGATTATACTTACCGGCTGGGTAACAAAAGACTGACCACTCCCCTTTTGAATTTACAATCTGATTTTTAACTTCATCAATATTTATCTTTGTTAAATCCGGATGCGATAAAGTATGAGCGCCAAATTCCATTCCGGCATTAGTCATAGTATCAATTTGACCTTGAGATAATCGACCGTCTCGACCAATATAATCTTTAATTATAAAAAACGTCCCAATAAAACCATATTTCTTTAATGTTGGAAAAGCAACAGTATAAGCGTCGTCGTAACCGTCGTCAAAAGTTATTATTAAAGGCTTTTTCTTTTCGAAATATACTTTTGAAATTTCAGATCTACTAATATCGGCTAAATCTTGTAATTTGATTGTCTGGTAGTTATCGTCTTTTAACCCTTTAAGATGGGCAGCGAAATTTGCGGGAGAAACTGATAAATTTTTACCGAGTTGGTCTTCACCTTCGGCGTTTCGAATGTAGTGATACATCAAAACCGGAACATCAAATTTTTCCACTTTTGGGTACGCGGTTGTTGATGCTTGTAGCGGCGCGAGGATTGTACTGGCAGATATATTATTTGTTTTAAAATAATTAATGATCAATAAACTAATTGCTACAAGAATTACCAAGGTTAAACTAAAAATTATATATTTTGATTTCATTATATTAATTTTACCATACTTATATTATAATTCAGATATGTACTTCACGCCCCGCTAGGAGAATAGTTGATGTCTGAACTTGCCGTTCATGAAATGCAATGCAGGGAGTTGTTTGATCAGCCATTTACCAATATTCATGAGTTTCTAGATCAACAATACGATCCGGACAAAAATCCTTTTACAAGCAATGCACATCGAGCACTTTACCACCATTTTGAAGGTATCAGTGAAGTTTGCCGTGCGTATGGAATGACATCTCTATTCGGAGCGGTTGTCCATATTTTAGAAGATTGTTTGGGCTATATTCCCAGAAAAAGTGATTACCTTGATGGCACGGTCGATATGTACGGTCGACCTAATGATCAATCTAAAATCGATACAAAATGGTTTGAGAGACTAAAAGTGATCTACATACCTGAAACATAAGCCCCTGGTGTCTGGCCAGGGGTTTTTATGAATTAATAACTTCTAAATGCGAACCAGTTTCGTCTTTAGTAACTTCAATTTTTGTAGGGAATAAATCTTTAAGTTCTTGTAAATGAGTAATGACCAAAATTTTATCAAAATCGGGACTAATAGAATTTATCGCCGCGACTAAATCATCTCGGCCAGCGCTGTCAAGCATCCCAAAACCTTCATCAATCGCCAAAAATTTTAAATGAGTTCCCGCGCGCGAGGCTAAAAGTTTGCTCAGAGCAATCCTGATGGCAAAATTAATTCTGAAAGCCTCGCCGCCCGAATACATTTCGTAGTCCCTTTCGCCTAACTCATCAGATATTTTTATTTCCAAAGTTTCTATTAAATTATCATCACTTGAGCCTGCCTTTTTTTCTTTTTGGGTGATAAATTTCATAGACATCCTGTCGCCGGTAATCTTTTTTAGTAAAATATTTGCGTTTTCTTCGATGGAAGCCAATGACTGTTCAATTATCATCGCCTGTATGCCCTTTTTGCCGAAGGCAAGGGCAAGTTCTTCTAAATTAGCAATTTCCTTTTGAGTCTCAATTTTTTCTTTTTCAACTTTGATTAAGTCTTTTTCATGATTTTCAATGTAAATTAATTCTTGTTTAAAAGCGCCAAGACTACCCTTAAGGTCTGAAAGTTTATCGGTTTGAGCATCGAATTTTTCCCGTGTTTCTTGCCAAGTATCATTAACGTTCTCCAGTTTGCCTATTTTATCTTTTAATTGTTTACCTTCGTTAGAAATTTTTTGAGCGTCGGTTTTGACTTTGGTAAAATTCGAGACAATTTTATTTAGGTTTTGATTAATATTAGCCAGGTTATTTTCAGCAATATCTAAACTTTGTTTTTCGTCGCGAGCATTTGTTAATTTATCTATCTCTCTTTGGACTTTTCGGGTATATTTTTCATCATAATTAAGTTTTTTAAGGTCATTTTGAAGTTTAATAAATTTGGAACCATATTTATTATTAAATTCTTTAACCAAATGTGAATTAATTTTTACAGCTTCTTGTTTAGGCATGGGCCTAAAACACGTGGGACAATTGGAGATATTTTTTATTCTTAGAGTATTTTGGTCAACCTCGTTTTTTATATGCTCAATAACTTTAAGTTCCTGTAAAATAGTGGAATATTGACGAAACTTGTTATTTTCAAAGGATAAAATTTTTTCCAGGTGGTCAAGTCGTTTAAAGTTGGCTAAAATTGATACTTTGTTTTTTATTTTTTCTAAAATTTCGTTTTTTTGGATATTTAATTTATCAAATTCTTTTTTATATTCCGTGGTGGAGTTTTGAAGTTCTTGGTAACGTTCAAGTAAAGTCTTCAATCGTTCTTTTGCAACTTCGAAAATATTTTGAGACTTTTCCAATTTGGTGATTTCGGTTTTTGTTTTTAAAATTGTTGTTTGAAGTAATGATACTTCTCTTTGGTTTTGATTGATATTTTCTAAAATTTCCTTTTTTCTTGAGATTTGAATTTGTAAATCATCAATTTGGAAATCGATCCGCTTAATTTCCTCCTGTTTTTGACGAATATTTTCACGGGCTTTTTGAGATAATTCTTCGTAGTAGTTTAAATCTAGCACTTCACTTAGAATATTCTTGCGTTCAGATGGGGTTTTAGTTGTAAATTCATCGGCATGACCTTGCCTTAGGTATGAAGAATTAACAAAAATATCATAAGGAACTTTCAATATCTTAATAATTTTATCTTGGGTTGATTTTAAGGTGCCCTCAGCGATTGATTCCCAGTGCTCATTATCTATCAAGTTTAATGACTTGCCCCGTTTTATTTGAAATTCTAATAAAGATTGTCCGGTTTTATGTTTAATATCTCTTTTGC
>JAENIV010000052.1 GCA_016844295.1 Candidatus Berkelbacteria bacterium | reverse complement strand
TTTTGGCATTTCTTTTTTTCGCAGTTTTTATTATTTTCATATCCACAGCATCGCGAGCGGTTTCAAAATCATCAATTATTTCTAAGGGAATTAATGGATGATGCTGCATTCTATCCAGAGATTCTAAGCCCCTTCTACCTTTTGCTCGACGTAATGGTTCTTCTGAGTCTGCAACTTTCTGGAGCTCAGCCAGAACAAATTGGGGAATTAAAAGTTTGCCCATAATAAAGCCACTTAAAGCAATTTGCTCTAATCTCCCGTCAATTAAGGACGAGGTATCGACGATAATAACATTTTCGTGTTGCTCTTCATGACCAAAAATACGATTTGTAATTTTGTGAAAAAAATCGGAGGCGGGTCTCGCTTGGGCAATAAATAAATCTAAAACAGCCACCGTTACAAACGCATTTACGATTACCGGTACCCAAGTTCCATAGGCTCCCGGCAATTTATACAAAGGCGATGCGGCTAACGATCCAACTAAAAGCCCCAAAATTAAACCTAATAAGCCCATAAAAAAGAATGGAAAAGAAATTTTAAGTAGTCTCCTTGTCAAAATCAGAAGGACGATAGCAACCCCCAACGAGATGATGAAAATAGTTACGTTAGTTTGTTCTACATTTGAAGGATTAAACAAGATATTTCCTAACTAGCCCCCCAATTGTTTTTTCTTGGATAAATTTTTTAAACCCTAGACGCTTTGCCTCAAGGATACGTTTTTTTTCGAATGAAACTTTTCGGATTTCACCCGATAGTCCCAGTTCTCCAAAAACGCATAATTTTGGATCAAAAGATTTATTTTTAAAAGCACCGGTAACGGCTAAGGCAACCGCTAAGTCGACCGCCGGTTCTTTAATTTTAACTCCACTGACAATATTTATAAAGATATCTTGATTAGACAAATTCAAATTCGCTCGCTTTTGTAGGACAGCAACGAGCAATTGTAGTCTATTTAAATCAAATCCGGAGGATCTTCTTTGCGGATAACCGAAAACTGTCGTAGTTGTAAGGGCCTGAACTTCGATTAGAAAAGACCGCGTGCCTTCGACAGTGGCGGTCACAATTGCTCCGGGAACATTTTTCTGACGTTCTTCTAAAAATAGCTTAGAGGGGTTTAAAACTTCTATTAATCCTCTCTCTGTCATTTCGAATATTCCGATTTCATCCGTCGCCCCAAAACGATTTTTTGCCGCACGTAGGATCCGGTTGTTATGAAACCTCTCGCCTTCTAAATATAAAACTACGTCGACTAAATGCTCCAAAATTCGCGGTCCTGCGACAGATCCCTCTTTGGTAACATGACCAATAAGAAATATTGGTATGCCGCTTGTTTTGGCTAATTGTTGAAGACGAAGAGCACATTCGCGAACTTGAACAAGTGATCCTGGCGTTGAAGGGAAATCACCTGAGTAGATAGTTTGGATAGAATCGATAATCACCAAACCAGGATTTTCGCGTTTAATAGTAGATATTACATTATCGAGATTTATTTCAGAATATATTTTAGATGATTGTGTCTTTCCGCTAGACACGGATCCGCGGTTAGCGGACAAGCCTAAACGGTCAAAACGCAATTTAATTTGTTCAGGAGATTCTTCTCCGGATATATAAAGTACGCTTTCTAATTTAGTAGCGACTTGTAAAAGTAATGTTGATTTACCGATGCCCGGATCTCCTCCAAGTAGAACCACCGATCCTGGAACAATTCCCCCTCCCAAAACTCTGTCAAATTCCCCAATTTTTGTTGAAATGCGTTGGTGATTTTTAATTGTAACTTTAGATAATTCAATCGGTTCCGTAAGATTTCCCGAATCTCTTATTTTAAATTTTGACTTTTGAATTTTAAATTCCTTAAGAGTATTCCACTGGCCACAATTATCACATTTGCCTTGCCATTTTAAATACTCTTCCCCGCAATTTGAACATACAAAAACTAATTCATCCTTATTAGCCATACTTGGATTATATAATATCAGATTTAATATTCAACCCACATCAATATTGATATTAATTTTTATATAGAATATAATGTTATATGTTCGTACCATAACGCGCAGGAGGAGAGCATTGTGCATCGGCGGCTTTGGCCATACTGGTTTTTCCAGTTCTTATCGGTCCTTTTGATAGGAAGGTTGACGATACCGGAACCGACAGACCCGGAAGGAGAACAGCATGATTGACCATATCGAAGTCAGAGTAAGCAATCCAGAGAAATTCGCCTCAACAATCGTCGGACTCTTCGGAGGTGAGATCCTCAAAGTCCACTCCAACCTTTTTGAAATCCACTTCGTCACAGGCCCCTTCCTTGAGATCAAGACGGGCGATCCCAACCCCGCTGACGAGTGCACAAGAGCCCTCAGTCGTCTGGCATTTTCCATCACGGATACTGAGGCGATGTTGCCTCATATTCGCCAGGTAGATCCTGAAGCCAAGGACTTAGGCTGGATCAACCTGACTCAGCCTAAACGACGGATTGTCCAGTTCTCGGTCGGTAATGTCATGTGCCACACAATAGAACGCCAATAGCACATACCGAAAGATTCATTTGCGAGGCCCCTTGCGGGCCTCGTTTTTCGACTTATCTCATTTTGAGATCTATTATTTTTAATTGGATTTTTCGTCTATCATTCCAGTTATTCTCGTCAATTGTAAAAACTAAATCAACTTTAGGTCTTTTCAAAATTTCCTCTAGAAAATTACCCAGCCCGAAACCGATCGCATCGAGTCCATTGATATTGATTTTTAAATGTTTACCTAAATCCCCCACCGTCCGGGCTTCAGATATATCAATATTTTCCAGAGTGAATACTGGCCTAGGGTTTCCTAATCCAAAAGGCTCAAATTGTTGTAATTTTTTTAACAGATCAGATGTAATATTTTTTAAATTTAATTTAGCATCAATTTTAATTTTTGGAACTAAATCATCATCTTTTAATTTTGATTCTGCTAATTCCTGAAGTTTATCGTATAAATTCGAAAGGTGCTCAATTTCCAAAGATAGCCCGGCGGCTTTTTTATGTCCACCATATTTTATTAGATATTTTTTAGCATAATCCAAGGCTTCAATAATATTATAGGCATCAATTGATCGCGCTGATCCGCGAAGATCTTTTGGACGTCGTTCACAAACAATAACCGGCCTGGCGAATTCTTCCATTAATCTTCCTGCAACTAAACCGATAATTCCATGGGGCCAGTCTTTACCTTCTACCAGGATTATTTTCCTTTTATCTAAACCCTCACGGCATACTTTTTCTCGCGCCTCTGTTAATACTCGATCTAATTCTGCTTGACGCCTACGATTTATATTATCTAATTTCTCTGCTAAAACATTTGCTTTTTTGGGGTCGTTGGTTGTTAATAGATAAAAACTTTCATTAGCGTTATCTATCCTTCCAGGTGCGTTTAATCTTGGACCGATTTGAAACCCAATAGCATAAGTATCAATATTTTCCGCTAATATAGCGGATTTCTTATATAGTTCTATTAGCCCAATTCTTTTTGTTTTTTTTAAAACAATCAGTCCAAATTTTACAAATATTCTATTTTCATCAATCAGAGGAACAATATCACAAATTGTTGAAATGGCCACAAAATCCAAAGACCATTTAAGATATTTTGTATTAATCTCTGGTACTTTCTTCGAAAGACCTTGTAAAAATTTAAACACCACCCCTGTAGCCGCTAATTCTTTAAATGGATATTTATCGTTCTTTTGTTTCGGATCAAGAATAATCGCTTCTGGTAATTTATCGCCAGGTTCGTGATGATCAATTACAATAGTTTCGATACTATTTTGAGAAGCGTATTCAATTTCTTTTTCATTTCTTATCCCCAAATCAATAGTTATCATTAATGTTACTTTCTCTTGAATAAAATAATCAATCCCCTCTGTATTTAATCCATAACCTTGCTCGCGCGATGGAATATATATTTTTGCATTTTTCCCCAATTTTTGTAGGCAATCGTAGAGTAATGCCGTTCCGGGAATTCCGTCAGCATCATAATCGCCGAAAAGACCGATAGTTTCATTGTTATCAATTGCTTTAACAAATCTTTTAACAGCCTCATCCATCCCTTTCATTAAAAAAGGATTGTGGAGATCATTATCAAAATTTGGTTCTAAAAAAGAGCGCCACTGCTCTTTTTTGATTTTCCGATTAATTAATAACTGTAGAACAATATCTTTATTTTTAAGAGGGCTTATAATCCATTTTTTTATCATAATATATTAATACAAACTTATAACTATTTGTAAAAGACTTTACCCTCGACACGGACATCAACATATTCTCTAATATCTTTTTCGTGATTCTTCATCAATTCTTTAATCGCCGCTATTTGATTATCGACTGATCTAGTCGAATCGAATTTAATAAACCATCCCTTGTCCGTTTGAGCATTAACTTGAAAAACTGTATCTTCAACTTCATAATTTACGATTTTAAAACCTAGGACTTCGTTAAACTTAAGAGATAAATTATAGATAAATTCGATAAAATTTATCGAAACAACTTGATCATTAATATTTACCGGCAAATCTTTATTATCTTTAACTATGGGTAAATCATTAGCACTTTGAGTTTCGCTATATATATAACCGAGTTGGCTAACTAAATACATTGTATTTTGTGTTTGCCACACTATTTTCGGCTGATAATTTTCAGTTGTAATTTTAACCGTACTCGGTAATCCCCGGATTATTTTTACGTTGGATGTATTTGGATATTTATTTTTAATATCATCATTAATTAAGCCGATATTTATAAATAGTATATTTTGGCCTAAAATATTATTAATTTTATCCAATTGTCCACCCTCAAATATTACTTTTTTTATGTTAAAAATACCTGAATAATTAACAATATATATTAAGGCACCTAAAACAATCACAAATATAATAAATGCTTTGATAAACTTAGGCCATTTTTTTGGCTCACGATTTTGTTCTGGGTTAGATGGATTTAGATCGGTAAATATTTTCGGAGATCGAGATATTTGGTTTGATTTATTCATTTCCCTCCTACCATTGGCCAATGTATTCGATTTCTTCTTCTAGAATAATTGCATATTTCTGCCTGACTTTTTCTCGCATTTCCTCAATTAATGTTCTTATATCTGCTGCTTTGGCATCACCTTTATTTACAATAAAATTTGCATGCTTTCCGGAGACTTCCGCCGCTCCAACCGACATTTTTTTAACACCGACTTGGTCTAACAAATAGCCCGCGCATCTTTCCTTCGGAAGGTCAGGCATGCCCCTCGTACCCGTACCAGTGATATTTTTTAATTCACTTGGAATAGGATTTCTAAAAACGCTACCCGCGGTAAACCCAAGCGGTTGATTTGTCTCACGCTGGGTTTTATAATTATTTAGTTTTTTGGTAATTTCCTCTTTTTGATTTTGGGAAAGTTGAAATCTTGCTGATAATATTACTGGCTTAAACTTGCTTTTTATTTTTTTGAGTTTGCTGC
>JAENIV010000051.1 GCA_016844295.1 Candidatus Berkelbacteria bacterium | reverse complement strand
AAAACTTAACAATAGACCACGGAAAAGCTTGAATTTTCTAACCCCCAATGAGACCATAAGAAATGAAATATTGGTGCATTAAATTCCTGAACTCACTTTAGCGTCCTATTTCGCGGTTGGTTTTGTATAGGTATACTAACCTGAAGTATCCTCGATCTATGGAGGATACAAATGAAAAGACATGTAAAATGTCCCTGGTGCTTATGTTTAAATACTCAACGTTGGGGCACGAGAAAAGTTGGTAAAAGAAAAATACAAAAAATTAAATGTTTATCTTGCGACCATACTTTCTCGAATCGAATAACTAAAGGTAAATTAACCGCTAATGGAAAAGTAAACATTGCCAGAACTCATCTGGAGGGCCGAACAAGCATTCGTCAGATTGTTAGAGACACGGGATTTGCCAAACAAACGATTCAAAACGCTATTCACGAAACAGTTAAAAATTGTGTAGATTCTGCTTTTATTGCCAAATACCTAAACCCAAATTGGGGTGGAAATCTGGTTGTTGATGGCGCAACAATCCGTGTCTATGATTGGAGCGCAAAACACTTTCGTTATTCTAAAAACGAGAAAAGATTCTTGCATAAACTTACATGGATTGTCGCACTGGATTTGGAAACTTTAGATATTGTCCACCAATACCTTGGCGATGAAGAAACAATGATTGATTTAATTCTTTTCTTTCGAGAGATTAAAAACATTGGTTATCCTTTAAAAGGATTGGTTTCTGATGGAAATTCGGATATTAAAAGATCAACTCAAATGGTTTTTAAAATTCCTTTTAATCATCAACTTTGTACTACTCACTATACTCGAGGATTAAGAATCAGATTAAGGGAAGGAAAGATTACTTTCGAAAGATACGAAGAATTAAAAAAGCAATTTACAAAGAGATGTGGATTCCGGGGCTTCCTAGAGAACTTTTTACTTATCAGGAATTTAAAGAGTTACCCAAAACCAATCAACAAATTGAAAATCTGTTTCGCCAACTAAAACTTAGAACTCACAGCATCAATCAATTTCACTCTTATGATACTGCCAAGAATTATCTAAATGCTTGGAGTTTAGCTCGCCGGTTTACTTCTTTTACCGATTGTCGCAACAAAGTTAAAAACCACAAAGCTCCATTAGAACTTGCTGGCTGTGATATTAAAGGTCTAAATTATTTAGACCTAAAACCCCACCTTTTTTTAGGACGCTAATTAAACTTCTCGACCTCGCTCGAAGTAATCAAAAAGACTCCCGCTACGTGCGAGAGCCTGATTCGGAATCATCAGATGCTGTAGATGGTCCTGTTCTCTTGATCATTTCGTCTAAGAGGACGCCAAGGACTGCCAGAGCCAATTCCATGACTTTGTCTGGCGATTCCCCAAGCACCTCCAGTTCGTCCGCCACTTTGCGGAAATAGGCCTCGAATCTCTCCTGAATTGACGCTTGCGAACCTCCGCGGTGGTGAATAACGTGGATAATATGGGCCAGGTCGCGGGCGTGTTTTTCGACAACCGGTGTCAGTTGGACGGGCATATTGCCTCCTTCTACAGCCGATCGAAAATCAGATCTTGCCCGAGCATCCAATCCCAATGAGTATTGAGAAAGTGCATATGGAGCCTTTCGCCAGATGCCGGCGTGAGTGTAAAGTGGAATGTAAAGTTATCGCTGCCCCACATATCGGTAACCCACGTCCCCTTGATCTCGCCACCGGACTCCTGCCATTTGAGCGGACTACCAGAAAAAGTTCCTGTCCCATCGCTGTTGATCTTCAGAATAACGTCTGTCATGGTCCATTTGTAAACCCACGAACCAACAATACTGCTGGTTTGCGCTTTACGTCGTTCAGCTGCCTCCTTGGCTTGGCAAGTTTCGCAAACCTCAGTGGTTTCCTGAACGCTGTATTGGGATACTTCTGCTTGGGGGACTTTCTTGGTTTCGATGTCGGATTTGATGACTTTACCGCACTTGCTACAGGTTATCTTAGTACCGGATTGGACTTGAACCATGCTCGCGCCGCATCCGAGAATTGCCATAGAAATGATGCATGCTAATATCACCGTGAGTCTTCGCACGTCGCTTCTCCTTGCCTCGGAATCTAGGTGTATTCTATCTGATATTTTCTTGAAAGTCAATCCCTCGACTCTCTCGACTCCCCTCGAGACAAGCGTGCTCGGAATAAACCCCTCGACATGCTCGGGATAAACAAAAACCCCGCGCCTATATAAAAGGGCGGGGCAATTGATAAGTTTGCTACTTGATGATAAAAGTTGAGGTGCCGATGACTTTATCGGTTTTCTGAGAGCGGACTTCGACTTTGTATGTGCCTTTCTGACGAAATTCGGCCGTAGTGGAAATGATGGCGTATCGCCAATTTCCCCCGTAGAATCCACCCGGAGATGCTTCTATAACCTTATTCCCTCGTTGATCTGTAACGACGACTGTAATGTTCAGTTGATTCGGAAGTGATGGCATCGTAACCAGTTTGCCTACTTTCCCAGGATTGAAAGCAACCGGCGGATTCTTTTCTTGACCGCTATAATGGAAAATAGCGCAGATATCAAGAACAGATGGCGCAGTAAAACGCTGTGATGAATCGGCAACTGGCCATTCATCTTTTTCAAGCCATTCGGTTTTCCCCACGCCTGGTTTGTTTTTGGAAACTCGAACAACGGCTTGCTCAAACAGATCCGTTGTCCAGTCACCTGTCTTAGCCTTCGGCGCCCGAATATCAAGACGAAACGGCGAGGTGACAAGGCTCATATCGTCAAGGGCAACAATGTAAGTGTGGCGACCGCTTATTCCCGGATCAAATAAAACGCAATCGTAAAAGGCACTCCCTTTAGGAATGGAGACGCTTGCCACGGCAGTTGCGACACCGTCTCGGTAGAGATTCACCTTTTTGACTGAACGAGTTTTTTCAGGAATTCTGACTCGAAACTGAATTCGCGCTTCTGTCACGTTCTGGTAAGCGAAACCGGGAATAAAGCTGAGGCTTTGAAGTTGAATGTTGTCGCGAGAACCATATGAATGGCCGGATTTTAGCGCATCGACCAGACTTCCTTCGGACAAACCGCCGCAGGCAAAAACGTTTTCCCTCTATCAGGGTCCTCGTTACCAAACTCTATACCTGTAAGATCTCTGGAATTATCGCGGTCATAAAAATAGTTGGTCGGTTCGATTGGATCAGACACCGAAAGGCTGCCAGCAGTAATCACACTCGGATGGGCGGCGACCGACAACATTCCCAATTCTTTGATGCGACTAACTATGGCTTGCTGGGAATTGTCTTGACCCTGGATTGCGCCCAAAACACTATCTTGATGAATTTTCCCCAAAGCAAGGGTATGAGTATTATGGTCGCCCTGTTTAGCCGTGATTTCAGCCCCGGCAAGAACAATTAGAGCGGATGTAGATCTGAAGAAATCAAGATAGTTACTAAACCCATGGTTTTTGGTAGTCTGATAGAGATGTTTTTTTAAACTATCTATCTGTTCGTAGTGATCAGTTACAATCAAAAAACTGGCCTGGGAACTGATGGCTTTACTCATTACAACTTTTGGTTGACGGATTCCATCAGAAAAATTCGAATGAACATGAATTATTCCCGAATACCAATAACCCGAGTTATCTTCATCTGCTAAGGCGCGGAGATTCAGGCGAAACTCGCAAAAGAGCAAGAACATACTTGCTAAAAAGGATCGACGCGTCATGGCTTTTCCTTTGTCAGATGTGCTTCCCGCCAAAGGCGGGACTAAAAAAATTATATCAAATGAGGTAGAATAAAACTATGGACCAAAAGACCCTGAACAATTCTCGATTTTCTCGTTATGAGAAAATCATTGAGGCCTCTACTTGGATTGTGGTTATCATTGTTCTTTTCGGCATCCGTTTTTTGCCTCAAGATTTAATTGATAACGACCAAGCTTATTATTTGATTGGAGCAATTGTCTCTTTCGCCCTCCTGTATTATTTGGTTGTTTATAAATATTTCCCCCGATCTAAACGTCTTTATGTGAAAGATATTGCCGATATTATCTTAATCGGAGTTTTAATTCATATTGTCAAAGACTATGGCCAATACTTTTTTGCTTTATACTTTTTACCGATCGCGGCCGCTGCCTTGTCTTTAGAATTTTTCAACGCTTTACTGATTGCCATGATCGCTTCAGTTTTCGTTGTTTTTGAGATTGTTTTAGGTTCTCAAAAATTATTACCCCAGGTAAATGAATTCTACCAAGGCGCCTGGCAGATCGGCTTAATTCTTTTTATAACCATCTTTTGCCGAGCGTTGGCAATCCAACTTCGCCAGGAAAAAAGCGCCCATGAGGAGTCTTTAGCCCGTCAAAAGGCCCTGGAAGAAGAGGCTGAACGCAATAAGGAGTTTTTATCTCTAACCTCACATCAACTTTTTACGCCCCTCTCGATGATTCGTGGTTTTTCATCCATGCTTAATGATGAAAATTTAGGTAAATTAAATCCTAAACAAAAAGATGCTGCCGGCGAAATTTACGCTAATACAATAAGAATGGTCAATTTGGTCGCAGAACTCATGTCAATCTCGCGTATTCAATCAGGTAATTTTGTTCCTAAAAAACATCCCTCAGATATAGGGAAACTCCTTAAGAGCATCGTCAGTCAGTTTCAAAAAAGTCTGCCTAAAAACGGAATTAGTTTGTCTTTGGAAATTCCCGAACTTAAAGATATCAATATTGATTCTGAAAAAATCCGGGACTGTCTCTATAATTTAATCGGAAATGCCATAAAATATACGAAAAAAGGTAAAATCACGGTTTCGTCTTCCCAGGATGAAACCCAAACGACTATAAAAATTTCCGATGAAGGTGTCGGAATTAAACAAGAAGATTTCTCAAAACTTTTTCAACCATTTTTCAGAGGGAAAAATATTTTAGAACTTGATAACCAGGGTACTGGTTTAGGACTCTATATTTCGAGATTGATTGTTGAGCGACACGGGGGTAAAATTTGGTCCGAGAACAATGCAGACGGTAAAGGAGCGACATTTGCTTTTTATTTGCCCAACAATTAAAACTCAAACTCTAAGCACGAAGCACTAAATCCGAAACAAATTCTAATAACAAAAATTTTAATGTTTCAAACATTGGAATTTAGAATTTAGATATTGTTTCGAATTTCGGATTTCGAGTTTAGGATTTCTTAGGCACTGCGCCTTTTAAGATATCTAAAAGCATTTTAGGTTCGTACTCAGCCTTAACTAAATATCCCGCTGACCCTAATTGTTTGGCTTTGTCCCCCGAACTTTCTTCCGGCAAATTGGTGAGTAAAAATACCGGAATGTTTTTTAATTCCGGATCGGCTTTAACGTCCTTCAAAACATCAAGCCCGTTGTATTTAGGCATTATAATATCTAATAAAATAATATCCGGTTTCTGATCTTTAGCCAATTTAACACCAGTCTGACCGTCAGTTGCCTGGATCATTTCAACCCCGTTAGCGGATAAATATTCGCTATACATTTTCAAAATGCCCTTTTCGTCGTCAACAATTAAAACCTTCAATTTTACCTCCTGGTAAGACAAAGAGAAGTTAAGACTAAGAGACAAAGAGTTTGTGCTTTTTGTCTAATTGTCTATGTGTCTTTTTGTCTATTTATTTGTTAAAAAGTCCCACGCACTTAAGGCTGCCTTCGCACCTTCACCAGCCGCAATAATTAACTGCTTTTTAGCAACTTCCGTGGCATCGCCAGCGGCAAATACACCTTCAATATTGGTCGAATTTTGAGCGTCAATTTTTATCTCTTTTGCCGGTGTCAGGGTGATGAAATTTTCTAAATATCCGGTTGAAGGTTGCCAGCCGATTTCTACAAAAACCCCTTGAATTTGAATTTCCTTCTCTTCGCCCGAATTTAGATCTTTATATTTTAACCCCTCAACTAAATTTGACCCCGAAACCATGGTTGTCTTGGCTTGGGCGATAACTTCAATTTTAAACGATTTTTTAATTTTATCGATTCTGATTTCTTCTCCTACTATATCTTGACCGATATTAATTATATAAACCTTCTGGGCATATTGCTCGAGTTCCAAAGCCGCGGATATCGCAGAATTGCCTCCACCAATAACTGCCACGGTTTTGTCACGAAACAAAGGCCCGTCGCAAGTAACACAGGAAGAAATCCCCTTGCCTAAAAATTCTTTTCCTCCCGGAACATCTAACTTTCTGGGCGATTTGCCAGAGGCAATAATAACGGTCTTTGTTTGGTATTTTTCGCTTGTTGAAGTTTCAATTTCAAAACCCTGATCTAACTTTGTAATTTTCGATACTTCTTGGCCATTCTTAATTTCTACCCCTAATTTTTGGGTCTGTTCTTGAAGTTTACTGACGAAATCAGGTCCGGTTATTTTTTCAAAGCCTGGGTAATTTTCAATTAACGGACCGTCCATTATCTGGCCCCCGATATTTTGGGAAATTACCAATATCTTGGATTCTTTACGAATTAGATATATTGCCGCTGTCAGTCCTGCGGGACCGGCACCGATAATTATTGTATCGTACATAATTCTCCTTATGAAATTGATCTAATTATTCTAATTGCCCTAATTAACCTAAATAAGCACCAATGGCCTAATAACTAATTGGGAATTGGGATTTCATTAGAATAATTAGACTAATTAGGTTAATTTTTTTATTCTCCCCAACTAATAGCTTTAGATGGACAATTATCCAGTGCTTGTTGGCAATTACACTCAGAGCATTTTGAGGCATCTTTCACATGCGACTTGCCGTCTTCGCCTAGTTCAAAAACATCCGGGCACGTGGATACGCATAAACCGCAACCAATGCATCCGGCCTGATCAACGGTAATATTTTTCATTTGAATCTCCTTCCACTAATTTTATTCACGAATCAACACGAATAATTTCCCCCCCCTGATTAGTGAATATTAGTGTGTAAAATTCGTGGAATGTTTTACATTTTAATAATATCATTTCGTTAAATAAAAAACTAATATTAATCCTAAAATCATCGTGATAGTGGCAATAATAAATTTCAAGTGAGAGGCTTTTTTTTCGTTCCAATCGATAATTTTTTCCGCCACAAACCGGTTAGTCGCCGCTAAAAATATTAAAATTAGAGGCATGACAAACATTAAATTATAGACAAGTAAAAACCCTATGCCTTTTAAGTATGTTTCGCGATGTGCCAGGAGAGCCAAGGTTGCTAAATAAATTCCGCCTGTACACGGAAATCCGAAAATAGCCACAAAAAATCCCATTACGAGAGTGGTAGGAATGGAAAATTTTTCCGCCCAAGAGGCAATAATCTGTCTCTGTTTTACCGAGGTTGAAAGTTTAAACGGTAGTTTTGGAAAAAAATAATCTTTCCAGCCCCAAACTCCCCAGCCAATCAGTACCCAACCGATTATTTGGGTAAATATTTGAGGAATATTAAAAAGATGAGCTGCCCTGAGAAGACCAACACCGATAGCTAAATAAGTCAGATATATAGCGAAAATATATGTTATACCTAAAATTAAAATAACTCGCCGTGATTTTTTAAAAGTCAACATTAAAGCAATAAAAATCAATAAAACCGCGATCGCGCACGGATTAAAACTGTCTAAAAGTCCAGCTGTGATAACTAAATATAGTGAAGATGAAAACATATCCATCTGAGTATAATTTATTTTTTAAGATAGTAAAAGGGCCGATGCTGTCTGCCTGTCCTTCTGATTAAAAACGATTACTGTTTGGCTTTCCTCTTGATTGACAGATAAGATTTTTATTAGTATGATAATAGGCTCGGTTCATGTAGCGAAAGGAGGTTTAGCCGGGAATAGTCGCACCAACAAATTCTTCCCCGGGAGGGTAAGCAGAGACGATGGTGAAAGTTGGACTAGCCGGTTGGGGCTTCATGGGTGGGACCCACGCCCAATGTCATGCCGCGCTGCCGAATGCTAAGTTGGTGGCAGGTGCGGATGTCGACGAGGAACGCCGTCTGAAGTTCGCCAAGATGTACAACATCCCGATGTACGCGAGCGTTGATGAAATGCTCGCCTATGGCGAGGTGGATATGGTGGATGTCTGTGTCCCCACCTACCTCCACCGCGAGGTTGTCGAGAAGGTCGCCGCCGCAGGCAAGCACGTGCTCTGCGAGAAACCGATGGCGCTCACTGTCGAAGACTGTGAGGCGATGATCGCGGCCACGCAGAAGGCCGACGTGAAGATGATGATCGGCCAGGTCCTGAGGTTCTGGCCCGAGTACGTGGTGGTCAAGGAGATCCTGGATTCCGGCCGCCTCGGCAAGATCAAGTTCGCTACCGCCACTCGCACTTGCACGCCCCCAACCTGGGGGTGGCAGGACTGGCTGCACGACTGGACGAAGAGCGGCTGTGCGGCCGTAGATCTCCACATCCACGACGCCGACACCCTGCAGTGGATGCTGGGCAAGCCGACCAGAGTCAGTGCCTTGGGCGCCCGTGATACTCGCCACGCCAACGCCGACCTGAATGGCCTGGTGAGTATCTTCACAAGGCTGGAGCACCCCAACGAAGCCGTGAGCCATGCCCTGGGCTCGTGGGATCTCCCGGATGGGTCCTGGCCGCGAGCACGCGTTGACCGTTTATCCCGCCGGTGGCACGGTCGAGTACCCCCACGTTCCGGCTATCGAGGTGCCAACTGTGGCTGGCGGGACGGCTGGCAATATCTCGGCGCTCGGCGGCTACTTCGTCGAGGTGAAGTACTTCGTGGACTGCGTGGACAATGACGAAGAGCCTGACCGTGTTCCGCTTTCCGAAGCCAAGAACGCGGTGGCTATCGTACGGGCCGCCGAGGCCTCCCACAACCAGAACGGCGCACCCCGACATCTGAGTTTCTCCTGAGCCAATCGGCTCACGCGACAGACTCAGATGGTATGGACGAATCAGGCGCCCGGCCGCACTGCGGCCGGGCGCCTTCTCTTTATCTAATTATTTTAAAGTTTTATAAAAATAGACCTACTGAAGGTCATTTTTTATTGGCAAGGGGCTATGCGACATATTTAGAACTATACGCTGGAAGGAAATCTTCACATATCCCGAGTTAAGCATAACACAAATAAAGCAGTTTTTGGCTATTCCAGCGTAAATTGCTCTATTCTTTTACTGCTTTAAGTGAGGATATTTCAATACAAGAATCTCCGACTAACTTATTAAGTTCGCTAAAACTATCAAAGCCAATGGTTTCAAGAAAGGCCGTAACCTCTCCATTTTCAAAGGTATTATTATGGGCTCTTCTATTTAGATATAGCATAAACCTTGTATTTAACCTTTTAATAATTGATTTGGCATATTTTTCATTCCTAAAGCTATGAACTATAAGCAATGACCCATTCGGTTTCAAAACTCGGCTACATTCACGCAAGGCTCTTTTTGGGTCGACAAAATGGTCCAAGGCATCAGCGATTAGGATGGAATCAAAAACTTGGTCCTTGTAGGGTAGATTTTCGGCAAAACCTTCAACAAAAATAGCGGTATCATCCTCGCCCAAACAATACTCATAAGTCCGAACATTCGGGTCTTGGTTGAAATAGTGGGATTTGTTATCTGACTGCCAATAAGCAATCAAAGAGCCACAACCGCCGCCTAAATCTAAAGTATTACCGGACATAAAACCAGATTCCAAAAATAAAATTCTCAAGGTCTCATTAAATACCTTCTCAAAGTTTTTCTGGCCGTTCTGATTAAAAGAGTTAGCAAAAACCGACCATTTATTCCAAATTAAATAAATGATTTGGTAAGCACGCCAAGTGCTGTAATTTTCAGAGGTCGCATTTAGCGATTTTTTAATTTGCTTGCTATAAACAATGTTGGTTTTTGAAAAATCAAAAAATTTCAAAGCCGAATGCTTAAAGAAGCGATTGATAATATCTTTTTTCATTTTGTCGCAGTGGATTTTAGATGGCAGGTAGAAACAGAAAGGGCGTTTCCCCTTGCCGACGATTCCCTTTCGGAAACCGCCTCCTGCCATTTCTGACAGGGACCACTGCGACGTGTGGTAGGTAGAAACGCCGTCTCTATGTCGCAGTGGATTTGCCATACCTCACTAACAAATGAGGGTTAGGCAAAAATTAAATGTGTAAAATTCTACCCATATTCTCTCATAATAAGAATAACAATTCAATCTTATCACGATTAGACGCTCAATTCGTTGTCCAGGACCGAATCTCTATGGTTCTAATATATATTTGATTTGTTTTTTTAGAAATCGCCATCCTGCCCCACTTTTCAGAAACTTTTCTCTGCCTTTCGCGTCTCTTTTGTCAATATATATCTCGCCATATATAAATTCATAAGGTATTTTTCTTTTAGTGAAGTATGATTGACCTTTATTATGATCTGATATTCTCTGCTTCAAATTTGCAGTGTAACCGATATACAGGCTTTGATCTTTTTTACTTCGTAACACATAAATATAATACATAATTTAATTATACATTTGTAAACGTAAAAATGCCCTTTCGGGCATTCACGTTTCACACTCAAATTGGCTTGCCACGTGATTGGCGAAGCCACGTAAATTTTTATACGTGGCGAAGCCAATTTTACGTGGTAGCGCCAACGGGAGTCGAACCCGTGTTACAGGAATGAGAATCCTGCGTCCTAGGCCACTAGACGATGGCGCCACAAACCTATTTTACCCTTGATTTTGGTTTTCGTCTATGGTTTTTCGAAAATTTTAACCTTAAAACCGTGACGGCGGCTTCATTAATTATCCCGCCGGCAATTTTAGTTTTTCCATGTCGCCGTTCTCTGAATGTTATGGGCACCTCGATTGGTTCGTAACCAAGATCAAGGGCTTTTTGTTTTAAAGCGATTTGGAAAGAGTAACCGTTAGGAAATTCGTCGGCATTTAAATCAAAAGAAGCAAGAATTTCCTTGGGCCAGACACAAAAACCGGCCGTCCAATCCTTAATTTTAAAACCCAAAATCAATTTTGTATACCAGTTACCAAACCAACTTAAGAATTTTCTTTGTGCCTCCCAGCCAATAATTTTCCCTCCTCGAGTGTATCGGGAACCAATCACCCAATTTTTCCCGGTACACAGAGCAAGCATTCCAGGTATCATTTCGGTATCGTGGGACAAATCAGCATCCATCTGGATAATGTAATCATATTTATGCTTTAAGCCGTAATGGAATCCGACCAAGTAGGCCGGGCCGATCCCTTCTTTAAAATCCCGTTCGATCAAAGAAACGTGAGGATTTTTTTTCATGATTTTTTTGACAACTTTCCCGGTTTTATCTGGCGAATTATCGTCAACAACTAAAATATGAAAGTTTTTATCGATTTTATAAATTGCCTCAATGATGTGCTTAACGTTGTCTTTTTCATTGTAGGTGGGTAAAATTATTAAAACTTTCATAAAAAAATCATACCACGATTTTTTAAAAAATGGTCAACCCCTTCGACTCTCTCGACTTCGCTCGAGACAAGTTTGCTCAGGGTTGACACTGAACCTATCGAAGTGTCGAACAAAAAAACCCTCCAGGGGTTTTAACTTAGGAATGTGGCTGGGGAGGTAGGATTCGAACCTACGAACTTCTGCTCCAGAGGCAGACGTGTTACCGCTACACCACTCCCCAAAAATATTTAATCCGCTATACGCGGATTTCGTTAAACTCAACTTTTTTTATATAAATCTCGGTAAACTTTTAAAGGCGCGGCGAAAAATCCTTCGGCGAAACCGGATAGATTATTGATTTCTGCTCGGTATTGATTTAAACCCATAATGGCTTTATCATAACCTCGACTTTTTAATTGAGATTCGTGGGCTAAAATCGCCTCTCTTTTGGTCTTAATATACAAGGTGATATCGATCAAGCGATTGACAAATATCGGGGTCCAAATTTCATATGCCCAGACCGGAAAATCGTCGGGTAAAATCTTACTTGTGGCATTGATAAAAATTTCATTTGTAACCCGGTGATCTCCGTGATTATCCAAAAAAGACGGTAAAAAGATTATATCCGGTTTGACCTTAACAATCAAGTCGCTTAGGGCTTTAATGGCTGAAGATCCGGCGGCTAATTTTCCGTCTTGATACCCCCAAAAATAGGTTTGGCTAACGCCTAAAATTTGGCTTGCCTTTTGGGCCTCGTCTTTACGGATATTAATTAAATTTTCATCTTTTTTAGGAGGTAATCCGATTTCTTCACCCGTAGGGCGGCCTTCCGGTACCCCGCCGGAACCGTCACAAAAATAGGCCACAACGACCTTCACATTGTTTGAGGTCATTTTTTTAATTGCTCCGCCCATACCGAAAACGTCATCGTCCGGGTGCGGGGCTAAA
>JAENIV010000050.1 GCA_016844295.1 Candidatus Berkelbacteria bacterium | reverse complement strand
AAATCAATGAAGCCATTTCCAAACCTCAAGGCATGATTATTAACACCGGACCTACCGGATCTGGCAAAACCACAACTTTATACGCCATATTACAAAAACTCAATGAACCGGGCAAAAAAATTATCACTATGGAGGACCCGATTGAATATCGGGTTAAAGGGATTGAGCAAGTCCAAATTAATGCAGACAAGGACGCCGTTTCTGAGAAAACGCAAACATCATTTTTAGACGCACTAAAGGGCTGTATGCGCCAGGACCCCGACATTTTAATGATTGGCGAGATACGTGATAAAGAAACTGCCCATACCGCTTTACAGGCGGCCATGACAGGCCATTTGGTTTTAACAACTTTACACACGAACAACGCGCCCACTGCCTTAGCGCGCTTAGTTGACATGGGCATTGAGCCGTATCTTTTAGCAGGATCTATCAATTTAATTATCGCCCAAAGATTGGTGCGCGTATTTTGTCCAGATTGTCAAGGCAAAGGCTGTGAAATTTGTCACGAAAGCGGACTTCACGGTCGCACGGCCATAATAGAGGTTTTAGAGCCGGGCGCAGAAATTGAAAAATTAATTCGCGACAAGGCCCCGCTTCGTGATTTTGAAAGTACGGCCCATAAACTTGGCATGCGGACTATGCACGAAGACGGTATGGACAAAGTTTCCCAAGGACTCACAACTAAAGAAGAGGTTGAGAGGGTGATGAAAGAGTAAAAATTAAGAAACAAACCAAACAATAAGGAAATCTTGCTTTCGTTATGATTCAAATTTAATTTATCGGATTATGACTATGAATAACATTAGTACCAACCATAAAGTGATACGAGGTGACTCGAGGCGGATGGAAGAATTACTTGATAATTCGGTACATCTAATTATAACGTCGCCTCCTTATTGGCAATTAAAAGATTACGGTACCGACGATCAGATTGGTTACAATGACAGTTATGAAGATTATATAAACAATTTAAATTTGGTATGGCAAGAATGCTTCAGGGTTTTACAAAATGGTTGCCGCTTATGTATCAATATCGGGGATCAATTTGCGCGCTCGGTTTATTATGGCCGGTACAAAGTCATACCTATCAGAACTGAAATTATTAAATTTTGCGAGGCAATAGGATTTGATTACATGGGCGCTCTCATATGGCAGAAAACCACGACTATGAATACGACGGGGGGCGCTACGATTATGGGGTCATTCCCTTACCCGCGAAACGGAATAATAAAACTCGACTATGAGTTTATTTTAATATTTAAAAAAAATGGCGAAACCCAAAAAGTTGATAGGAAGTTAAAAGAGCTGTCAAAACTTACCAAAGAAGAATGGAATACTTACTTTCAGGGGCATTGGAATTTTAACGGTGTAAAACAAGAAGGTCATATCGCTATGTTTCCAGAGGAACTACCGAAAAGATTGATTAAAATGTTTTCTTTTGTTGGTGACATAGTGCTCGATCCTTTCTTGGGTAGTGGCACAACGTCATTGGCTGCAAAAAATTTAAACCGCAATTCCGTTGGTTATGAAATAAATCCAAAATTTATAGATATAATCAAGCAAAAATTGGAAGTTAGCGCTAATAAAATGTTCGGTAATTCATCCGTTAATTTTATCAACCAGGAAAATAAAAAAAATGATTATTCTAAGAGAATATCCAATCTGCCTTACATTTTTAGTGATCAAGTTAAACTTGATAAAAAAATAGATCCAAAAAAATTACAGTTTGGTTCAAGGATAGACGATCATAAAACACAAAGAAACGATTTTTTCACCATTAAAGAGATAATAGATCCCGAAACTATTAAATTAAGTAATGGTCTAATTATAAAGTTGTTGGGAGTCAAAACAAATCCCAAAAAAACGGAAGGCGCTAAAAAATATCTATTGGACAAAACCAGCAAACAAAAAGTTTTTTTAAAATTTGATAATTTAAAATACGATAAAAAAAATAATTTATTATGTTATGTCTATCTTCAAAACAAAACTTTTATTAATGCTCACATGATAAAAGGGGGATATGTGTTCGTTGACAAAGATACGGACTTCAAATATAAAGAAAAATTTAATAATTTATCGAGGGCTTTTTATGACAAATAAAACATCAAAAAAATTTTCCATCGATTTCGGTAAGAAAGAAAAAGTGTTGAATTATGCTTGTCAGACGTATCAATTATCACGACCAAACAAAGTTGGCTCGGTCATGGCACTAATAAGAGAATGCCAACCTAAAACAATAGACGAATGGGAAAAGTGGTATTTCGAGAAAGCGTTTACCGATGGTAAAAAACCTGTAAAAATAACCCCCGAAATTTTAAAAGAGTTGGGCGAGCGTTTGCATGAGAAAATTACCGAAGTGGTAATTCCGGAATGGCAAGCGGCTTTTAACGATCTATCGAAGGAAGACTGTATGAACTACATTTACAATCTGACGATAAATCGCACTTTTGATGGATTTATCCGAGAGAAATCCGTAGTAAATGATGGATTAACAAAACTCTTACCTGAAGTAAAGTTTGTCGAAAGCGAAACCGATCTTGATCATGCTGGCGATATTGATTATTTGGGTTTTGTTGGGAAGTATGCTTTTGGAATACAGATCAAACCTATAACGTCAAAAGCAAATTTTGGCAATTATTCCATATCGGAAAGAATGAAGGCAAATTTTATTGATTTTGAGCAAAAATACAAAGGGAAAGTTTTTATTGTCTTTAGTTTGGATGGAGAAATTGGCAACAATGTGGTTGTAAAAGAAATCGAAAAGGAAATAAAAAGATTAAAGTCGGTTGGAAATGTATGAAGACGGTATGGACAAAGTTTCCCAAGGACTCACAACTAAAGAAGAAGTTGAGAGAGTCATGAAGGAATAGTAATCGAATCTGGTTAATTACTAAATTAACCTAATTGACCTAATTATTCTAAAAAAATCCGAAGCACTAAATCCGAAACAAATTCAAATATTTAATACTTAAATTCTAAACGTTTAGAATTTTGAATTTATTATTTAGATATTGTTTCGAATTTCGATATTCGGATTTCGAATTTAGGCTATTTTTCTGCATAATTCGTTACAGATAAGTTAACCTTGACTTTCGAGCATTTTTATGATATAATATAGAGTTTCTAAGAGATGTACCTGAACAATTAGACCCTGTTGTTTCTCCTGGCGGTGCCAGAGAAGATGACAGGTGAACATATGAAGATGCAGATATAACGTCTGAGCCGAATCTTGGCTCAAGATTGGAGAACAAAGATGCGTCATCAGGTAGGGTTGGTCGCAGTTCTGGTCGTTCTCCTGGCGGCCTGTTGGTCGCCCCTCGCTGTTGCCTCTGATGAAGGGGCGGATATCGAGGCGCAGTATGGGGTCTGCCAAGATTCCCATATGAACGCCCGACTCGACAAGGTAGCAACCAGAGTCTCTCTGGCCTACCGCGCCAAGTATCCCCAAGGCCGGCGCCTCACCTTCAAGGTCCTCAATGACGAGGATCTGAACGCGTGCGCGCTCGAAGACGGTAGGATTTACGTCACGAACGGCATGATGAAGGCGCTCGAGGGCAAGCCCGATGATGACCTGGCAGCAGTGCTTAGCCACGAGGCAACGCACGTCGGCGCCAGGCACCATAGAAAGCAGATGAGTTCCACTATCGGTGGGATCCTGCTAGGTGCGGTCATCGTCAAGGTCGCCGGGGGCGACCGGGACAGTATCGAAACCGGTGCCCAAATCGGTGGAGGCCTGATTGGTGCTCGTCGTTCGAAAGACGACGAGTACGCTGCAGACAATGGAAGCGTGGAACTGTTGGCGGGGGCGGGCTACAACCCGCGTGCAACCGCCGATGTTATGCTCATGCTCCAAGCCAAGTACGGCAAGGGCATGGCCAAGGTCCCGGTGCTCGGCTGGTTTGCCAGCCACCCGGACACGGCTAAGAGAGTTGATGGCGCCCAGCGCCACGCGCGCGAGTTGGGTTACGGCGAAGTCGGCGGCTACCAGCCGCCCCAGAGCCAACCCCAAGCATCGCAGGCACAAACACTGAAAGTGCGTGGCATTCGGGTAGTAGTCGTCGTTGATCCGCAAGCCACCCAAAGCAACGGTTATGGCTACGGACGCGGCTACTACTACAACGAGGATCTTTCCCAGGTTGCCAAGCAGGAAGCCGAAACGGTCCTGGAGCAGCGCGGCTACCAGATCCTCGTCTCGACCCACGATGTCGAACCTTTGCAGGACGAACTGGATCTCGAGAACTCCGAATGGGGTCAAAACGGCCAAGGCCGTAACCCCAAGGGTGAGTTCACGGGAGCCCAGGAGGCGTTCTATGTAAGCGCCTATGTCCTTCAGGATCGGCGCTACGAAGTGGGCGATTGGCGAAACCAGGCCCGAGTGGCTGGACTGACCGTTGGTGTTCTGCTTCGAGAGATCGATGTCAGGACCCGCGAACAGGTCCAAGCCTACAAAGGCCAGGGAAGTATCAACGCTCTGCAGAATGTGCGTGCCAGCATCGGCAGAGACTGGAACCCGCTCGAGGTGGAAGTCGAGAAGATCGACAACCTCGCCCGCAAGGCCGTAGCATCGGCTGTCAGCAAGGCCGTTCCCGCAGCAGGACATTCATCTCAGCCGCCCGCCAGGGTCCAGACCCCGCCCGCCCCGCGCATTGACCGCCCCCGCGATGTTGAGGTTTCTCAGAAGTTCACCCTCAACATCCGACCCAAGAGTCGGCAAGCCGGTGATCAGCGCCTGGTGGTGGCCCGTTTCGATGCCACCATGCAGGAGGTGGTCCTGACAAACAGGATCAACTTCTACCGCGGCAACACGGTTGTGGCCTCGGTAGATCTCGACTACCAAAAGAGCCAACCCGAGAGGCAAGTCCTCGAGGGTACGCTCTACGCACCGGCCTGGAACAGTCTTAGCATGGCCGGTGTCACGTCTATCAAGCTGGTTGAGCATGAACCCACAAGGTGAGTGCTCACCAGATTCGAACGATTGCACGAAAAGAGCCCTAACGGGCTCTTTTTTCGTCCCAAGGACGATCAACCTTGGGTTGACGTATCTTCACATTAATAACTCTTTATCTTTTCGTTACTTTGTTACTGAAATAACATAATTTAGGATTACTACGGCCAAGAGGACAATGATGATCCCGATGACAGCATTAATCAAGGCTGTTCTGCCTTTAGTAGCCTTTTCCGCATCACCACCGGCAGTGATATAAAGCACGCCTCCGTAGACGAGGTAGACAACTGCTAAAAGACCGGCTACCCAGAGGAAAATATTGAGTAAACCAACGAGAATACTTGGCAGGTTACCAGTCTTTAATGGATCAAGTACCGGAATATTGCTAGGCACCAACGCAGCATTGGCTTTGCCTACCAAATTGACGAAGAAATCTTTCATAAAACCTCCTATGTAAATATTAATTTATATTAATGTATTTTGCACAAGTGCAACGATTAGTCCAGAAAGTAAAATAACAATGATTCCAATGATCGACCAAGTTACAATGGTTTTGCCCTTATTGGCTTTTTCTTCATTGCCATAGGCGGTAAAATAGTTAAATGCTCCCCAAAGAAGGAAAATAATTGCAATCC
>JAENIV010000090.1:1940-3015 GCA_016844295.1 Candidatus Berkelbacteria bacterium | reverse complement strand
TTCGTGCGGTTCAGGTATTACCGCTCATGAAGTAGTAAAAATCCGCAAAGTCGGGCCAAAACAATATGCATATTATCACTGCACTAAACTCAAAGATTTCAGCTGCCACGAACCGTACATTAGCGAGAAAGGATTAATCCAAGAATTTATCAGGGTCTTAAAAGATTTTACAATCGATCAGCTAAAAACTAATAAACAAATTTACGAAAAATTTGAAGAGTATCGTAAATTCCGATCGGAAGTTTTAGATATCGAATTAAAAGAGAATCAAACAAACGAAGTAGATTTGGATAATATTAGCATTAGAAAATTTTCCGAATATATTTTCGAGAAGGGCTCGCGAGAAGAAAAAAGAGATCTTATCGGCTGCCTAAATACAACTTTTTATCTAAAAGATAGAATTATCAGCGGGTAAATAGGGCCTGAGTAAAAGCGGGTGCGCAATCGCCGTTTTTTCATTCCCACAACGATTTTTAGTGAATCGTCCCACAATTTTTTGAGCGTAACAGGCTTATAAAAAAGTTCCAGTCCCACTTGGGTGCCTGCCAGAACAGGCTTATTTAGCACCAAAAAAGACCCAAAACGATCTTTAAGTGTATTACCCGAAAAGCGATTGATCTATGAATTTTTTAGCCGAGACAATTTCTATCCTACGAAATTTTTTAAGTGGCAAAAGATGTTTTTTATCACCGCTGATTAAAAAATCTGCTTTTGCCTCTACAGCACATTCCAAAATCCGATTATCATCTTGTTTTTCTTTAATAATAGCGACGCGAATTTTAGGATTAACAATTTGAACAAATTTTAGGATTTCCTCAATAAACTTCCCCGCCATTTCTTCGGAATAACCAAATTTAATGATTAAATTTTTTTCAATTTCGTCAAGGATAAATTTAGAACAATAGACTTGGATTTTTCTTGCTCTTGAGAGCTTCAAAATTTTTCCGGGAAAACTTTCCGGAAAAACAAGACCGGAAAGATATATATTTGTATCTATGACAACTCTCATTATCTTCTTAGTGAATCAATCATCTCTTCGATATCTTCTTCGCTTTCGACGCCCATTTTTTGGGCC
>JAENIV010000090.1:0-1891 GCA_016844295.1 Candidatus Berkelbacteria bacterium | reverse complement strand
TTCTTTAGCCTTACGGTCAATTTCTTTAAGAAGTTCCGGCGGAAACGAAACATTTATTGTTTTTGCATTCATAAAACTCCTTTCAACAATAATTATACAATAATTGTTGATGATGTCAAGAGGACTCCTTAACACCAAAAAAGACCAAAATCGGTCTTTTGCGTCTTTTCCTACTCCTTATACTCTTTTTTGCCTAATTAAAAAGTTCCACAATCTAAGTGGAGGGCCCAAAGCGGATCGTACTCTGTTATTTATTCCAATTTAAATATAAAGTTATTTTTACTCCAAAACCAAAGCGGTGGATGCATATCGATTGGATTAATGGCACTACCATCTAAAGTTTTACGCCATCTTTCTGATATTTGATCGCGCGATAGCTTTTCAGATTCTTCCTGACTAATAACTCCTAATTTAATTGAGCATTTTATTATATGGGTGTCAGGTGCAATTTCAATAAATTGGCTTTTTTTGAGTTTAACTCCGCCATATTCTTGGATTATAAATGACCAATAATTAAAAATTTTAGGCCCCGAAAGGTATGGAAATCCTTTTTTGAAGTCTTTAGTTATCATTTGTCGTAATTTCAAAAAATCAAATTGGCATCCTTCTAATAAATTTTCGACATTACCCCAGTTTTCAAAAATTGTTTTGCTAATAGTTTGCCAAGTTTGAACATGCTTGTTTGGTTGTAGAGCAAGTTTATACTTTGTTAATTTCCCTCTCAACTTCTCATTACTCATCCGACTTGCTTCACTGACATCAAACACTGTTTTCGTGTCGTTATCTTGGTACGTTTTTAGAGCTGATTGCCAAAGTTTATAGCTATCTCTTTGGTAGTTTAAACTCATCGGTAAAGTAAAATAAGATGCTCTATTTTCTTTAGTATTAAAATTCCGAGGATTTGAATCCTCTGGCATTGTCGTATCGCCAAGCTTGCCACTTTTATAAGCATCAAGCAAAAGTCGACATTCTTTAATTAGTCTTCTCTTATCCATAGATAAATTATACCCTTTTCTTAAACAAAATGGGGATCGAACCCAAGAGTTCCATAATTTATTAAACTATTTATTCTCAAACAGGGTACCATCCCCGTCTGGGCTGACCACAAAATAGGGTCTTCTGAGCACCAAAAAAGACCCAAAACGATCTTTTGCGTCTTTTCCTACTCCTTATACTCTTTTTTACCTATTTAAAAAGTTCCACTTTCTAAATGGAGGGCCTGGTGGGGATCGAACCCACGACACATTGCTTAAAAGGCAATTGCTCTACCACTGAGCTACAGGCCCGCCCGCAACGCCTGAAGCTTGCGATGGCGGGCGGGCCCGCAATCTCTCTAAGCCAAGGCGCTATGGGCGATCTATAACTAAATGCGATTGTTCAAAAATAGACGACCAAATCCTGTTTTAAAATAATGTTCTCTTTGAACTGCTTTATCTATATTTAAACAGGCTTCATAATATACTAATTTTAGAGGAAAACGATCTTTCGTGGCCGGAACTTTTTTACCTAAGTGTTGTTTTAATCTTCTTTTAAGATTATTTGTATGACCGATATATAACTTATGATCGCTTTTGCTTTCTAAAACATAAGTATAAAACATATTGTAGATAAATATTACCATATTCTGATTCTCATTTCAACCTGTTGCATTAGTTTCCGGTGACTGATAAGATAAACCCTATGAATATTTTGAAACATTATTCGATTCTAATTAAATATGCTCTGCGTGGTAATAAAGGTTTTTACCAAGCCCGCGAATATATGGCAGATATTCTAGTCGAAGAATTAAACGAATTTATCGATCTAAAAAACAAAAAAGTATTAGATATTGGAGGGGAACGTGGGGAGTTTGCTAAGATTCTAGCCGAAAAATATGGAGCAAAATCCATTA
>JAENIV010000004.1 GCA_016844295.1 Candidatus Berkelbacteria bacterium | reverse complement strand
TTTAGATAAACCTGCCCGCCAATCGCCTGACGGCTCAAGGCGTCTGGCAGGCGGGACTTCTTGGGGGAAAAATCTTTCGGTGGACTTAGTATCTGATAGTAATAATATTCAGCGGATTGTTTTATCCCTATATGACGCTTGCCACACCAAAAAGGCTCCAATTATGATTTCCGTGACTTTATTTAATCTAAAACAGATCCGCGGAGAGCAAATATCTTTATTTTTAGAAAACGAGAAATCTTTGAAAATCTCCAAAATGATGGATAAAATTAACGACACTTTTGGTCCCGGAACGATTATTCCTGCTTCAATGTTTGAAACAGATGACGCCGCTCCGGATCGGATTCCGTTTGGTAATCCAGAGAGATTGTGAATTTATATGTTAAGAGGGCCTACTATGTTGGATGTGATGTGCGCATCCAGTAGGCCCTCTTGGTCTCGGTCTGGTAGTAAGCCCGGATTACTCGCTTGCGGCGAAGAGATCCGGGCGGATCTTGGCGACGGCTACAGCCAGCGTGTCGTTACCTTCGATGAGGCACTCGGTGACGAAGGCGACTATGTCCTGCTCCTTGTTGGCCAGATACTGCTCGAGGAGCGTGTGCGCCTGATCGAGTTCGTCGGTGCTCGAATCGTCGCCGGCAAGGATCCGCGCGGCGATGCTCAATCGCAAAGCATCAGCCGTGATCTCGGGAGCCGGCTTGACTCGCGGGACCCGGCGTTTCTTGGGTGTTTTTTTCTCAGTGGGCACTTTCTTCTTGGCTGCCTTCTTGACAGGTGCGGCCTTCTTGTGAGGACCGCCGCGTTTGGCAGGGGTCCTGCGCTTGGGGGCTTCATCGCCATCACCTGCGTCAGGATCTGTCTTCCCGGAGACTTCTTTCTCGGCATTGGTGAGATGGCCGAGGTCAATGAAGTAGCGAGCCGTGCCCCTGGTGCCCTGCATGGCCCAGACATCGGGGAAGCGGTTTTTCACTTTGTTCAGGAGGGCAGAGCCAGCACCATTGGTCGTCAGGCCAAAGTGCTGGGCCACCTCAAGGGAGAGGCCCTTGAGGTCAACAACGCTCTCACTGCCCCTAGTGTGCTGGGTGGCGATGGCGCGCAGCGCCGGCAGAACATCAGCGGCGCTTCGCTGGGTGCGTGCCACGGCCCCAGCCTTGGCTGGGTGGTCAGGCTTGGGGACAGAATCGTCACGACGAGCGCGTTCCGACCCGGGGTCTCCTTTGATGCGCTCGTTGATCACGGTCAGGAGGTCTGTGGGTACCTTGCTGATTACCACCTTGCGGTGGGCACCGGTACCCGGTGGCAATACGTCCGGTAGTGCTTGCGACAGGGCATCAAGCCCCGCTTCGGCGTCTGACACCGGCCATCCGAGATGGTCAGCCACCTTCTGGGGAAGGTTGCTGATAATCGGTGTCGGGACACCTGGTTCCTCAGTACGACACGTTCTCACAACGGCCGCAGCAACATCCAGAATCCGCGCATTTAAGTCCAAGGCAGTCACCTCGCTTAGTAGAGATTTGGGTGCCCTAACTAAAAATCACCCCCTTCCTAGGCGTGATCTTTCTAAAACAATTATATAAGAATATCAATAATTGTCAAGGAAAAATTACATTAAAGGTCTTGATATTGAAAAAAATAAATGGTATAATATAATATATGGTTTCCGGGCAGAGAGTTCCGTCCCGGCTGAACGGGAGAGATGACAATGTCAAAGCAGACCAACGAAGCAGTATTTCGCGTCGATCTCGACCGTTTTGCCAACAATCTCGAGTTAGGGATTGGGGCTGCGGCCAGGCTTGGCGGAGTATCAACCCGTCAGCTATCATACTGGACCGATAAAGGCATCATCAAGCCGATCAATTCAGACGGGACGCGTTTCTACAATCGCTCTGCCATTGAAAAAGCAATCCTTATCAAGCAAGGGCTTGACCTTGGCTATTCTCTTGAGGGAGCGACAGCCGAAGTCGAGGCTTATCTTGCCAGGCGTGAGGTTGAAAGACAGGCATTAGAGCAGATGTCTACCGAAGATCTGCGCTTGATGGTCAACGCTCAAGTAGACAGAATCGGCAGACTGGCAGACCGGATAAGACGTGGACTGCGAACATACCGTGTTAGCGGAGATTTGGGCCGGATGGCCGCTTCTCTAACAGGGGTTGAGGGTTTGATTGCTTTTTTCGAGGAACATCCCTATGCAACCTATACTGTAAAACAAGTTGCAACCCATGTTAGAAGAGATGCGTCCGAAGTCGGCCGCGAGATCACTCTTTTGGCTGAACGAGGTTTCTTGCTAAAGATTGGTTATCCTGGGGCAGATGTCTATCGGCATCTACCAGGAGCAAGGCTTAGGCCGGTTCAATCGGCGCGGCAAAGCGCCCAGACCGCTCGAGCCGCAATAGCATCCAGTCGCCAAGCAAGGCCCGCGGCACAAGCGCGATCTGCTTCAGATACAAGAGAGACTGTCGGGACTTCAGCAGAGTTGGTAGTGGTTTGGACCGGGCATGAGTTCTGCCAGGGAATTGAAGGTCTTTGTGCCATACTTTCTGGGCTAAACTCGGCAGCCAAACTTGATCTTGGAATAGTCAAGATGCGGATGGATGAAAACAGGGGATTGTACGAAGGCAGAAGTTGTATCTTTTGTCTCCTGCGCGAGATTGCCGACCAATATCTTCTTTCTGGCTCGTCAGCGATTGAACTTTTCATCAGGAAAAACTATGTCGAATGTCGCTTCCAGGAAGGGTATAGGTTTTCCGTGGCTATGGATCTAGCAAAACTCTTTAGTATGTCATTCGCGGTTTTGCCAGAATTAGCCGCAAACCTCGAAGTAGGTAAACTCGTATCTACAGCATCTGCGAATGGATGGAGGAAAAGGGAATAATTTTGATCATTGCTATTATCTAACAGGACGGTCACAACTTGACCGTCCTGATTTGTAATAACAAAATGACCACCGATATTGAATTGGTGGTCAGACTGCGAGTTCGACATCCCATATGCGTTTAATCCTTTCCTTGAAATGGCGTAAAAATTCAGGGAGTGGAATAGGGTGAGATAGTGGATCAATTGTCTTTGGTGCATGGTCAGGTAAAGAAAGTAGATCATAAAAGAAATCTGTTGTGAGCATAGCGATATCAACCTGTCTGTCTTGGGCGAATAACTCAAGAGCAAGCTGGAAAACGCAATCTTGTAAATGGAAACCGCCGAGAAGGATATTTTGTCCAGTAATCATGCGAGACAATTTTTCATAGTCTGAATTTCTGGTTGGAGCATCTAATCCAGTACCGGCCACATTAGTCGGAAGGAGGATATCATCCGGAGATTGTCCGATTAGTGGACTGATTTCATTAAGTTCTCCATTCTCTTGTTTGACAACAATCAAGGTTGTTAAGGAGGACTGGGATCTTGCCCGGGATACTTGGTCTCTGAAATACTGGCGGATTGTTTCAAGATCAGTATCTGGACGATTAGTACAAAGATTGCCTTCATTCGTATCGAAGTAGGCTGTATGCGGATAAAGAAAAACGAAACTATCGTACACGGTTTCGTCCTCCCAGCAAGATGCCAATATTGTATCAGAAAACCCCAAAAGCGTAAAGGGCTAAAATTGTCAAATAATTTTAAATTGATATAATAGAACCAGGAGGAAATATGGGAGAAGAGAAAAAATGTGAATGCGGAATGCCGCTAACTGAAGAAACAAAGTGTTCGTGTCAGCCTAGCGTTTGTATCCATTGTTGTACCTGCGTTCCCGATTGTACCTGCGGATGCCAGGGGAAAAAGAATAAACAAGAAGAATAAATAAGAGAAAAAATGGAAAATCAAGAGTTAGGTTTATTTTTTGGGACGGCTATAGGAATTACAGTTTTTTCGGCACTAATGATTTGGTCTTTTATCTGGAAGGGAATCGCTCTTTGGAAGGCTGCTCGGAACACAGATAAAACCTGGTTTGTGATTTTACTGATTGTAAATACGGTAGGAATTTTAGAGATAATTTATATTTACCTTATAAGTCCCAAGAAAAGTAAATAGTTTAACGGATGAAAAAAATTCGATGCCGACGATTGACCAATTAAAATTTGGGTCAATTACAGTTGATGGACAACGGTTTGGCCAAGTTATTATTGTTGATGGGAAAATTTACGAAAGAGATAGCGGGACCCTTGAAAATGAATTTGGCACCACCCATAGAATTAGCCATGAAGAAGGGGATGAACTTCTTGAATCTGACCCGGAATATATTATTATCGGAGATGGATTCAATGGGGTATTAAAAGTCCAGAGCGAAATATTGGAATTTCTACAAAAAACGGGCGTAAAAATTTTAGTACTTCACTCCCCTGCTGCCGTAAAAAAATATAACGAACTTATTAAGCAGGGTAGAAGAGTGAATCTCTTAATTCATACGACATGTTGAGAATTATTTAGAAATAACGCTCGCCAGTATCCGTCAAAGACACCGGCCTCGAAATTCCCAGCGAGAATTTCGGGCCTAAGCGCTCGGCTCGGCCTGACCATGCGCCTCGCCTCCGCGATTTGCTTTGATGATACATGGCTCGCTATGACAAATGGACATTCGCTTGGAATCAAAAAGGAGAAAAAATGCGAACTTGGGTTAAAGTACTATTAATTATTGTCGCAGTATTAATTATCGGCGGTTTGACCATATTTTTTATGGGTACGGTTAAAAAAGGGAAAGACATTTCATCATCGCCACCTCCAACATCTTATGCTCAATCAAGTTCTGATCAAAAAGATTTCGAGGCGAAAAAATCTAGTTCTTATTATACCGTTTATTTTCATGCGGGCGATGAAACTAATGCCGACAAAACTTTAGCGGTTCTAAACGGGGCTGTGACGGATTTATACCAAAAATACTTGGGGATTACACCACAAAACACATCTGTTTATTTGACATCTACGGTTTATGAATATGTCAAAGTAGCAGAATTTCCTGGTGGGGCGGCTAAAGTCAAAGTTGGTGACGGCTCGGCCCCAAACGGCAAGATTTTTCTTTACAAACCCTTTGATGACCCCGAAAAAGGCAAAGGTGTAATTGTCCACGAAGGCACGCACGCGGCCTTGTGGGGATTTCTCGGAGGCGGGCAAAATATGGAAAATTTATCAGGATTTTTAAATGAAGGCTTAGCGTATCATATGGAGTTTGTCAACAATGCAGGGGCTAATTACAATCCAATCAAAGAAATTTATTATTCCAATTTGTTAAAACAAGCCGTTAAGACGGGCAATCCGCCATTAATGAGTTTAGATGAACTCGGCCAAAATTGTGAAGGATATATTAGTGATGGAACAAAAGACGGTCTTTGCCGAGGACAAGGTACTTTTACGGTATGGTATATGTATAAAAACTATGGCAATGACTTTTGGAGCAAGTTTCTAGTCGACTTAAAATTAACAAAGGATTGGGCGAAATCTTTAGAAAGTATTTCTGGCAAAAATCTTAGCGATCTCGGAACCGAGCTTGACAGTTCTCTGAAAAGTTTAGTTAAATAAATTATTTTGTATTATTCTGTACTATTATAATAGTTACATACAGGCCCATGGTATAATATGAATACATAAGGAGATTATATGGAAGTTTTCAAACCAAAAGATCAAAATAATTTAACAGAGTTAGAACAAAAACATTGGCCTCAAATTGAGGCGATTCATCCGAAAATCGGAACAAAATTTGCCATTCGCGTTAAAGTAGGTCAAATTCCGCATCCGATGACAGAAGAACACCAAATTATTTACATTGAGGCTTTTTATGGTTCAAGACCCTTGGGAAAAATCTTTTTAAAACCCGGGGATACTTCGGAGGCTGTATTTACAATTGATGCCCAAAAATCAGAAAAAGTAAAAGTTTTCTCTTTCTGTAATTTACACGGACTTTGGGGGAATGAAGTAGAAATCTTTAAATAGATCCTTTCGTTATTTTGGACTCGACTCGTTTAAGTAAAACCGCATTAGCGGCGACGATAATTGACGACGCCGACATAAGTAGGGCTGAGATTTCCGGTCGTAAAATTATTCCAAACGAATTATAAAAAACGCCGGCGGCGATTGGAATGGCTAAAATATTATAAATTGAGGCCCAAAAAAGATTTTGTTTCATTTTTGAAACAGTTGCTTTGCTAAGGATAATCGCGGTGACAATATCGTTCGGATCTGATTTCATTAAAACTATATTGGCAGTCTCAATCGCCACATCCGTTCCGGCGCCAATGGCAATTCCAATATCGGCGGAAGCCAAAGCTGGTGCGTCGTTAATGCCGTCGCCCACCATGGCGACGAATTTTCCCTCGCTTTGCAGTTTTTTAACATAATCGGCCTTGTTTTCCGGCAAGACTTCAACGAAAACATTTTCTATTCCAACTTCCTGCGCAATCGCTTGAGCTATCCGCTTACTATCACCGGTAATCATATAAAGCTCGAGGCCCATCTTTTTTAGTTTTATAATTGCATCCTTAGAAGTATCTTTGACTGTATCAGCCACAGCGATCATGCCAAGAAGTTTGTTGTGCTCATTTGCCAACAACATCACGGTCTTGCCTTCTTTTTCTAACCTTTCGATTTCTCGTTGATTATAATTTTTTGGCAATCCTTTTAATTCATTTTCGAGTAGTTTCCTGTTGCCCAGCAATAGCTTTGTTCTAGCCTCAGAGTTCTTTCGTAAATAAGCGATAACTCCCCGTCCAGGTATGGCTTGGAAGTTTTCCAGCGGGAATAACTTAAGTTTTTTTCCTCCGCTTTTTTTACAATGGCCTCTGCTAATGGGTGTTCGGAATTTATTTCAAGAGAAGCTGCCAGCTGCAGTACTTGAATATCGGCTGCCAGACCAGCATCTGCGGCTTGGATTATATCGGTCACTTCCGGCTTGCCTTCGGTTAGTGTCCCGGTTTTGTCTAAAATAATGGCATTTATTTTTGAGGTGTTTTCAAGGGTGGCGGCATCTTTTATCAACACATTATGTTTAGCGCCAATGCCGGTAGCGACGGCCACAGCCGTGGGTGTGGCCAGGCCCAGCGCGTCCGGGCAGGCAATAACTATTGCCGAAATAGCAAAAGTCAGCGCGGTCAAAACTGGAGAGCCGGTCAAAAACCAGGCCAAAAAAGTTGCCAGGCCTGAACCCACCGCTAAAATAACCAGCCAGGCAGCGGCGCGGTCAGCAATCCTTTGGCCGGGAGCTTTTGAATTTTGAGCAGTTTCAACTAATTTTATAATTTGGGCCAAAACCGTTTCAGAGCCAATTTTAGTGGCTTTGAATTGAATTGTTCCAGTTTGATTAACCGAACCGCCGATGACTTTATCGCCGATCTTTTTACTAACAGGGATTGATTCACCGGTGACCAGGGATTCATCAATCGAAGTTTCTCCTTCTGTTACAATACCATCAACAGGAATTTTATCGCCCGGTTTGATGATAATTATATCGTTTTTGATAATTTCAGAGGTTGATATTTCAGTTTCTTGGCCGTTTCTTAGTACTTTCGCCTTCGGTGGCACAAGATCAAATAGCGCCCTTAAGGCATCGGAAGTCCCGCGTCGCGAGCGCATTTCCATCCAATGACCGAACAAAACGAAGGTTACAAGTAATGCGGCTGCTTCAAAAAAAGTTTCTCCGCCAACGGTAAAAGTTAAAAGGACACTAAAAAGGTAGGCTGCCAATACCCCCGTGGCGATCAGAACAGACATATTTAATTTCAGGTTTTTGATTGAGTGGTAGGCTCCGACGGTAAAAATTGAACCGGTCCAAAAAACAATCGGTGTAGTCAGTATTAATAGTAGCCAATTGACTGGAATTGGAGTTGGGAGATGAATTTTAAGAATGTTTTCGCCGACGGGGGAGTAGAGAAAAATCGGTATTGATAAAATAAGCGAAATCCAAAAACGCCGGCGCATATCGGCTTCCATCTCCTTGGCCATTTGGGGATTGGTCATTGCGCTCTCGTGATCTATATGGCTAGTTTTAGAGATATCATGCGCGCTATGGCTGGTGTGTTCTGGGCGTCCTTTGTCCCGGTCATGATGCGAGTGATCCATTTTTTAAATTAACTATTTTACGACCGTTTTGTAAATTTTAACAAATATCCATGCTCCGATATAACTTAAGACAAAAGCCGAGATGAAACCAATGACGATACTACCGGCTGAAAAGGTCGGGTTCCAGGTAGTGCTCAGATCTGTACCATGAAACCAACTACCAAACACGATTTTACTAAGATTGGGAAGGATCGCCACAGAAAGCAAACAGAATAAGTAGACGATTAAGATAAATATCGCTACTGCTAAAGGTGTCTTTTTAGTGTCCATAAAGCCCTCCTCTCAAATTAATTTTTATTAATATATTTTAAAAGCGCAATAATTCCAAGGACAATTAGTACGACAATAAGGGCATAAGTCAGCCACATGAAAAATGATGCTACGCCCATATTGCCACCCATCATTCCCTGGGACATTGAATTATAGTCCATCATCATATTTTTTCCTTTCCGTAATTATTATACCATTGATTTGACATGATGGCACGGTATTGCTAATATGGTTATACCCCTACCATAGTTGGGGATTTAGTAATTTAAATTTGAGGTTAAAAAATGACAATTAAGCACGCCGACACCCTAGTTAACTTTAAAAAAGCAAAAAGCCATTTAGAAAAAGTAATTCAAATGGTTGAAGGGGATCGATACTGTATCGATATTATGCAACAGAATTTGGCGGTAATAGGCCTACTCAAATCAGCCCATCAGATGCTGATGGAAGGTCATCTGAACTCTTGTTTTAAGAACGCGATGAACACTAATAACGAAAAAAGAAAGCAGGAGATGATTTTAGAAATTCTCAAAGTATCCAAGATGGCCAACAAATAAGGAGGGGATTTTATGCACAGAACAATCGTTCCGATCAAAGGGATGCATTGCCGTTCTTGCGAGATATTAATTGAAAATAATTTGAGGAGAATTCCGGGTTTTAGTAATACCAATGTCAGTTACAAAAAAAGCGAAGCGGAAATTTACTCCACACATCCTTTAAGCCAGGAACTAATAAATAAAGCAATTAGTGAAGCCGGTTACGAGATCGGTTCTGACCAGAAAGCTTGGATTAGCCGCAACCCGGCTGAATATAAAGATATTGCCATAGCATTTTTAGTTTTGGCAATTCTTTATTTTGCCGCTAAAAATTTAGGCATTTTTAATTTTAGCTTTGCCACCTCTAGTAAACCCTCGAGTTTAGCGGTGGTTTTGGTGGTCGGTCTCACGGCCGGAATTTCTACTTGTATGGCTTTGGTTGGTGGGTTAGTTTTGGGGATGGCGGCTAGGCACTCGGAAAAACACCCAGAAGCAACACCTTTGCAAAAATTCAGACCTCATCTTTATTTTAATATTGGTCGGATTTTCGCTTTCTTTTTACTTGGTGGTTTAGTTGGCCTGATTGGGAAAGCGTTTCAACTTTCTTCTCCTGCGTTGGGCACTTTAATGATTTTTGTTGGCCTCGTCATGTTTGCACTTGGGATTCAACTGACGGAACTTTTTCCTCGAATTTCAAGTGCCGGTTTCACCCTGCCGTCGGGGCTCAGCAAACTTTTTGGTATTAAAAAGCATCACGAGAAAGAATACAGCCATCGCAATTCATTTCTCGTCGGCACGTTAACATTCTTTTTACCTTGCGGGTTTACCCAGGCGATGCAGCTTTACGCCATGAGTTCGGGCAGTTTTCTTTCTGGTGGACTTATTATGGCTACTTTTGCTTTAGGTACCGCCCCGGGCCTTTTGGGCATTGGCGGGTTAACTTCAATTGTCAAAGGGGCATTCGCCAAAAGATTTTTTAAGTTTGCCGGCCTTTTAGTAATCGCACTAGCAATGCTCAATATTTCTAACGGTTATAATTTAACCGGCTGGCGTGGGATATCATTCAAAAATAAATCAGTCGCTGAAGCCAAAACTGACCCAAATGTAAAATTAGAAAATGGCACACAAGTTGTAAGAATGACTCAACAATCGCGAGGTTATAGCCCTAATAAATTTACGATCGTCAAGGATATTCCGGTTAAATGGATTATTGATTCAAAAGACCCGGGCTCTTGCGCCTCGAGTATTGTGGCTTCAGATATTGGGGTGAGGAAATTTCTAAATGCCGGTGAAAATATAGTCGAGTTTACCCCCACGAAACTGGGGGATATAAAATTTTCTTGTTCGATGGGCATGTACACAGGTAGATTTACAGTAGTGGAGAATAAGCAGATTGAAGGAAGTGTTGGTGATAATATTCAGTCTTCACCATCACAGGCACCTGCTACGGCAACCCCTACGCCGAACAAAGACACCCAGTTGATTAAGGCGAGATTTGTGGCCACTGATGAAAATTCCACCACCGATATTAATCCAAACGAGTTTACTCTGACAGCCGGGAAACCGGTTCGTTTTGAAATTTACGCCGAAGTGGATGGTCAGGGTTGCATGGGCTCGATTACGATTCCAAAATTAGTTAATAGTCCGCAATTTTTGGAAAAAGGCAAAACTGTTGTTTTCGAATTCACGCCTGAAAAAGGCACGTACTATATTACCTGCGCCATGGGCGCTATTCGCGGAAAAATCACTGTTAATTAAATTTTTCAATACTTGACAAAATTTATGACGACCTATACCATAGGGGTAGGTATAAACATAATTAATAATGGAGAAAATATGAAAGAAATAAATCTCAAAATAGAGGGGATGCATTGCGAGTCTTGCGAAAAAATCATCAAAATGGAGATGGACGAAGTTCCGGGTGTTTTAGATTCGGTTATCGATTCTAAGGCCGGCACAGGCAATATTAAAGTTGAAGATTCGATATCGGAAGAAAATATTTTAAAAGTTGTTGCTAATACTGGTTACAAAGCGGAAATTCTCAAGGAGAAAAATGTCTAAAAATATTCATATAAAAATAAAGGGAATGCATTGCGAGTCTTGCGAAAAAATCGTTGAGATGGAAGTTGGCAGTCTGGGTGGAATTGAAAAAATAGAAGTTAGCGCGAAGGACGGTGAGGCGACCGTCACCACGGCAAACTCGGTTGATTCTGGATCCGTTATAAAGGCAATCCAAAAAGCGGGTTATGAGGCGGTAATTGAAAAAGAAAAGGAAGAAGATGGTCAGTTCGCGCTGAAAACTAAAGAGATTTCGTCGGGTAAGCCTTTAAGGATTAAGATGGAATCTTCGGTTCTCGCCGAAGGGAAGATTTTGGAAAATTCTGAAGGACAGCCTTATTTTGAAGGAAAAATTAAAAATGAAAAAACCGCCGAATTCAGTGTTCCAAAAGAAGATAATTCCAAGGGGTTTATTGAAGATTTTATTAATTCGATTAATATGACCAATTTATTTGGTTTTGGTGGCGGTGTTTCATCTAAGACTTCAAACAACAGCCCCAAGGCTTTGCCCGAGGTCAATCAAGAAAAAAAAGAACCAAGCGAGAGTAAGTCGGTTTCTTTGGCTCTTTCAGGGATGCATTGCGCTTCATGCGCCGGGTTAATTGAGCGGGCAATCAAAAAGCTTCCAGGGATCAAGCAAGCTAATGTTAATTTTGCGGCCGAAAAAGCTTTAGTTATTTATGACGAAAATCAGGTGACATTGGATAATATCATCGACAAGGTTAAAGCGGCTGGCTATAAAGCAGAGTTAGTCTCGAAGAAAGACGGAGAGTTTGAGCGAAAAAAGCGCGAAATGGAAATTTCCAGCTACAAACGTAGGTTTCTTGCTGGATTAATTCTAAGTTTGCCAATGCTTTATTTTATGTTACTGGACTTTTTTAAGTGGTTGCCCGGCTCAATGAGTTTGCCTCCATATTTTGGCATCGTTTCTTTTATTTTAGCGACTCCGGTGCAATTTATCATTGGAGCTAATTTTTACAAAGGCATGTGGTCCTCGTTTAAAATGCGAACCTTCAACATGGATAGTCTTATCGCGATTGGTACATCAACAGCTTACTTTTACAGCTTAATTAATTTAATTATGTTCTTCTCCGGAAACGGAACTGTTTTAGGTGTAGATGGGGCGAAAATTCCTGAACTTTATTTTGAAACAGCCGCATTTTTGATTACATTTGTAATTCTAGGTAAATATCTGGAAATGAAAACCCGAGGCAAAACCTCCGATGCAATTAAGAAACTAATGGGGCTGCAGGCGAAGACTGCTCGGGTAATTCGCGACGGGGTTACGCTGGATATTCCGGTTGAGGAGGTTGCTTTGGGGGAAATTATTCTCGTTCGTCCCGGCGAAAAAGTGCCGGTCGACGGAATTGTTACCAGGGGGACATCGTCAATTGATGAATCAATGCTTACGGGGGAAAGTATTCCAGTTGAAAAAAATGTCGGTGATAAAGTCATTGGCGCTACTATTAATAAACAAGGGAGTTTTGAATTTAGGGCCGATCGTGTGGGCGAGGAAACCGCTTTGGCGCAGATTATCCGCCTGATCGAAGAGGCTCAAGGCTCCAGGGCGCCGATTCAGGCGTTTGCGGACAGAATTTCCTCTTGGTTTGTGCCAGCGGTACTTGTCATTGCGATGGTCACATTTTTGGTGTGGTTTTTATTGCTAGGCGCTGGTCTTTCTTTTTCTTTAATGGCTTTTACGGCCGTTATTGTTATCGCCTGTCCTTGCGCGCTTGGTTTGGCGACGCCGACGGCGATTATGGTTGGGACGGGCAAGGGAGCCGAACACGGGATTTTGATTAAAGGTGGCGAACCACTTGAAGCAGCCACCAAAGTTAACACAATTATTTTCGATAAAACAGGCACTTTAACTAAAGGAAAACCCCAAGTGACAGATGTATTGAGTTTAAGTGATTTTGACGAAGACGAAATTGCCAAAATAACCGCATCTTTGGAAAAATTATCGGAGCATCCTTTGGCCGAAGCAATCTGCAACTATGCGGCTGAAGAATCCATTGTTTTAAAAGAAGTTGAGAATTTTAAAGCAATCCCAGGGTATGGTGTTGAGGGCGAGATTGACACCACGAAGTATTTTTTTGGCAACAGAAAGCTTATGAGTGATATTGTCGGTCATTCGATTGAAAACATTGACCGAAAAATGGGTCGGCTTGAAGAGCAGGGCAAAACGGTTATGATTATCGCCACTAAAGAAAAAATACTAGGTCTTATCGCGGTAGCCGATACGGTCAAAGAGACGACCAAAGAGGCGATTGAGAAACTCAAAAAAATGGGCCTCGAGCTTTACATGATTACCGGTGACAATCTTCGTACCGCCAATGCTATCGCGCGCGAGGTTGGGATTACCAATGTGTTAGCTGAGGTTTTGCCGGAGGATAAAGCCAGAGAAGTTAAAAAACTGCAGGAAGCGGGCAGGGTTGTGGCGATGGTTGGCGATGGAATTAATGACGCGCCGGCGCTGGCTCAAGCCGATTTAGGAATCGCTATGGGTTCGGGGACCGATGTGGCGATGGAAACCGGCGGGGTGGTGATCATCAAAAACGATTTAAATGATGTCGCTTCAGCTATTCAACTTTCTAAAGAAACGATGACTAAAATCAAGCAGAACATGTTTTTCGCCCTTTTCTATAACATCATCGGGATTCCAATCGCCGCCCGCGTTTTCGTCGGTATGGGAATAATCCTAAAACCGGAATTAGCCGGTTTGGCAATGGCCCTAAGCTCTGTCTCGGTAGTCAGCAACTCACTTTTAATTCGCTACTTTAAGCCCAATAAACGAAACCTCATTTCAAGTATCGCACCTTATTTAATGATTATTGTTTTTACATTATTATTTTTAGAATTTGCCCGAATTAGTTCCGGGGCAATGGGAGGAGTTAAATGATAGGTCAAAAAAAAGCTACTGATGATTTGGAAAAAACTAAAACTAATAATCAGAATCGGATTATTAGTTTTTTAGGAATTGTCTTAGCTATACTTTTGATTTGGGACATTTCACTCGACTTAAGAAAAGATAAAAATTTATCCTCAGCGAATTTAAAAGAATCTAATCCGACTGTTACATCAGAAACGAATTTGCAAAGTTCAACCAATATAGATGATGATCCTTATTTAGGCGATAAGAACAAGGCCAAAATTGCCATAGTGGAATTCAGCGATTATGAATGTCCGTTTTGTAAGCGTTTTCATGATGACACCTTTAACCAAATTGTTACAAAATATGTAAATACCAGTAAAGCGATATTTGTGTATCGCGACTTACCGATTCACGGAGACGCTTCAATCAAAGATGCTACGGCCGCAGAATGTGTAAAAAAGATCAGTGGAAATAATAAATATTTCGAAATGAGCAACTTAATTTTTCAGAATTTAACTTCTGGGGGGCAAGGAATATCAAGTGATAAATTAATCCAATTAGCCGGTCAGATAAATATTGATAAAAATCAATTTGCAACATGTCTCAATAGCAACAATTTCAAAGATGAAATTAATAAAGATGCCCAAGATGCCAATAAGGCTGGTATTGAAGGAACACCTGGTTTTGTAATCGGGGTTTTAAATGAAAAAGGTGAAGTTAAGGGGGAGTTGGTAGTAGGAGCACAACCATTCAGTACATTCGAGTCTGCTATCCTAAGACAATTATCCGGAAGGTGATTATGAATAAATTTATTATTATTTTTTTTGTCATATTAGCACTCGGGACGACAATATTAGTCTATTATGGCTTTAGATCAACGGTCAAAAGTGACATACCATTTTACAGTCAGAGTGATCCAAATAAACCGATAGTACTTGTAGATGAAAAAATTTATGATTTTGGTAAAACCAATACCAAAGACACCAAAGAACATGAATTTTTAATCAAAAATGTCGGTAAAAACGATTTAGTTTTAAGCCAAATTACGACTTCTTGCGACTGCACATCAGCCTATATTATCGATTCCTCGGGCAATACCAGTCCGCGATTTAATATGCATATTCAGAGCGATTGGAAAATAAGCATAAAACCGAGTGATACGGTCAAAATCAAAGCTGTATACGAACCCAAAGTAATGCCTACTACGGGGAGTGTGGAGAGGATAATTTCTCTTGCGACTAACGATCCGTTAACTTCCAGTTTAGAATTTAGAATAAAAGCAGAGGTTACAAAATGAATTCCTTGGGACTATTTTTAGCCGGAATTACAGATTCATATAATCCGTGTAGTATTGGCGTTCTTTTAATATCTTTGGCTTTTCTAGTAAGTCTTAGGAAAAAACATTTAATTAGTCTCTTCGGGATCAGTTATCTTTCAACAATATTTTTAACCTACTTTCTAATCGGACTGGGAATGTTGAAAGCTTTCCATATATTCGGAGTCCATGGGTTTTTTGGGTATGTCGCGGGGGTAATTTTAATTTTAATTGGCTTAATCCACCTTCTCCCGGGAGTTTTTAATCGAATTAGCCTTTTAAAATGGTTAAATAGTTGTCATATTCCCTTGAATATTGAAAAACACCTCGATAAAGGTGTTTTTACTGCCGGTATAATTTTGGGATTTTTAATCGGTCTTTGCACAGTACCCTGCGCGGGCGGAATTTACATGGGCGCAATCGCTCTTTTGGCCACAAAGACAAGTTATTGGCAAGGAATATTCGGCATTTTCCTATTTAATATTGGATTCATTTTACCTTTATTATTTATTTTTATTTTAGCAAGTCGAGAAAAATTTTTAAGATTAATTCATAAAATTCTTGCTCGAACCTCAGCCATAAGCAACTACATAATTTCCATTATTATGATCCTCATGGGTATTATCTTATTATTTCTGGCTAATAGATAGACATCTTGACAGAAACCCAAAAAACATTTATAATTTCTTTATAGAAATTAAAATTAATGGAGGTACATATGGATCCTAAAGGTGGATGTGGTGGTTGTTGCGGTTGCGGAAAATAGATATTCGTTCTGATGAATAGAATGTTCCGGACGCACAGACCAAAAAACGGCCTTCAAAATTTGAGGCCGTTTTTTGTAATGTAACGAAAACCGCAGATTAGGCAAGTAAAATGTCATTGATTAGTTTTTCGACTTCCTCAGGTTTAAGGCTGCTACCTGTTGTACGGGGTGAACCACCGATCGTGTTTCCACCATTCCAACGGTTTTGATGATCTGTCAATTTTTCACTTTCATTGAGCGTAGCGAAGATTGATCGTAATGGGAAATTAATGAACATAGACATTCGTCCGATAGTATAATCGAAGCGGCTATCGTTTCTCGGTCGGCAAGAAACATAGGCTCGAATCCCGTCAGAAAACATACCAGTGTATGCTTGGGCTCCGATCTCTTTTATCATCGTCCAGTTTTTCCCGCCACCGATTCTTTCATAGCGGGTATCAAGAGGTAGGGTTTGGCCCCGACCGACAATGTACTTTTCAATCCGGAGTTCAACGTCGCTGACAACACCAGCAAATTCCTCGGGATTACGATATTGGAGCCGTCCGGCGAGTCTAAAACGCCGGTATGGCTCGAAAACCCAGGCAAGTTCAGCGAGGCTGGGCATATCGGGCGGGTAAGGATAGGCTCCTGCGGTGGAGTCAAGAGTGTCTTCGATGGCCTTAGTGCGAAATAGCAGATTACACCCACAAAAGCCAAAAATCCCATGCCTATGATTATTGTTGTAAGCGACATCGTTTTCTCCTGAAGCGTGATCTGAAATACATACTATCATATATATATATATATATCATAAATTGAAAAGTAAATATTGTTGGGT
>JAENIV010000049.1 GCA_016844295.1 Candidatus Berkelbacteria bacterium | reverse complement strand
TGTGGAAATAAAAATAACTTTCTTGACGTGCATATTGATGGCGGCATCAATAATATTCTGGGTGCCAATGATGTTTGTCTTCACCGCTTCATACGGATTGTACTCAAGAAGCGGGACCTGCTTCAAAGCGGCGGCGTGAATAACAATATCAACGCCATTCAAAGCGCGCTGAAGACGCTGAACTTCCCGTACATCCCCCAAAAAAAATCGCAAACAATCATGCGGATCCGAGATGGCGGCCATCATCTCTGACTGTTTGAGTTCATCGCGAGAAAAAATAATTAATTTTTTGACCTTTGAACGCTCCAGCATGTGCCGCACAAATTTTTGACCAAAAGAACCGGTTCCACCGGTTACCAAAACGGTCTGTCCATCAAACTGTGAAAAATTTGCTTCCATAAATTAATACAGAAAATCATCCGGAACAATTTCTTCTCGTGTCAGAGGCGATCCCCAAAATTTGGCGACCACTTGATCAAAACGATATTTTGTGGGCATAACGCTAACACTTTATACCAATCTGTCTCGCTTGGCAAGGATGCGCCCACCCTGACCGCTTAATTGAACAAATTAATTATGTCTGGTATCATAACACGCACCATTGCGTCATATGTTTAAGAACAACCTATCATTGATTATTCCCTTGTTTAACGAGGCGGAAAATTTGCCACTACTGCATTCGGAAATTAAAATGCTCTATGGCCAGTTTTCTTCCTGTGAGGTTATTTATATTGACGATGGATCAACCGATAACGGCCTAGTTACCTTAAAAAATTTAAGGAACGAGGATGCGAATATCAAAATAATATCTTTCCGTCGAAACTACGGACAAACGGCAGCTATCGGGGCGGGCGTAAAATCAGCATCCGGTGATGTCATTGTTGCTCTTGACGCCGATTTGCAAAATGACCCGGCTGATATTCCAAAACTTTTAATTAAGATTAATGAAGGATATGACGTTGTTTCCGGTTGGCGGAAGAACCGGAGGGATAAATATTTACGAGTCTTTTTTTCAAAAATGGCGAATCGAATTATTGCCTGGGCCACCAAAGTTCGAATAAATGATTATGGTTGTACCTTAAAGGCATATCGCAGTGAGATCATAAAAAAAATTGATTTCTATGGCGAGGTTCACCGCTTCATCCCCGCCTATACTTCCTGGTATGGCGCGAAGATTACCGAGGTTGTCGTCAATCATCGACCACGAGTGCACGGGCAATCAAAAGCCAATTTTTCCCGCATCTTCAAGGTTATTATGGATTTGCTCGTCGCAAAGTTTCTAATTGGCTATTCAGCTAAACCGATTTACTTTTTTGGTTTCATGGGCGCCCTATCATTTCTTGCGGGTATTTTGGCTTTTACTGCGGCGATAATTCTACGTTTTTTTGGTATCTCATTAATTCAAACCCCGCTTCTACTACTCACGGTCATGACCTTTGTCCTCGGCATTCAGTTTATTTCCATTGGTTTGATGGCGGATTTAATTTTGCGCTCGTTCTATCATAAAAACCACGAAACCTATTCAATAAAGGAAAAAATTGGTTTTTAATATGTGCGGCATAGCGGGATTCGTTGGCCAAGGGACCGAAGAAAATTTAGAATCAATGATTGACGCGATAAAATATCGCGGTCCGGACGATCGAGGATTTTTTTTTAAAAACAGCGTCGGCTTGGCCCAAGCGCGATTGAGTATTATCGATGTCAGTCCGGCCGGTCATCAGCCAATGGGTAACGAGGATGGGACAATTTGGCTGGTATTCAATGGCGAAATTTATAATTTTAGACAGTTGCGTCTGGAAATAGAAAAATTAAATCGGCATCACTTTAAAAGTTTGACGGACACCGAAGTAATTATTCATTTATATGAAGAGGTTGGAGAAACGGTCTTTGAAAAATTACATGGAATGTTCGCCATCGCGCTTTTTGATTTTAAAAAAAATAAATTAATATTGGCCCGCGACCGAATTGGAAAAAAACCTTTATATTGGGGTGTGTTTAACACCACGATTATTTTTGGTTCGGAACTCAAAGCCGTCTTGCGGCACCCCCTCGCCAAAAAAGAAATAGATTTAAACTCGTTAAATAAATATCTGGCCTGCGAATATGTGCCCACGCCGTTTAGCATTTTCAAGAATATTTACAAATTGGAGCCGGGTTCATATTTAGTATGGCAAAACAACGCCGCCAGAAAAGTGAAATTCTGGCAGTTGGACTTTAGCGGTGAAAGCAACCGGCCGTTCCCCGAAGTTGTTTCAACATTAGGCGATAAAATAGAACGCGCCGTCCAGCAACGGCTGGTGGCTGATGTTCCTTTGGGCATTTTTTTAAGCGGCGGGCTGGACAGTTCAACCATTGCCTACTATGCTCAAAAGAATTGTTCACGACAAATTAAGACATTTTCTATCGGGTTTGAGGAAACCAGCTTTGATGAATCGCGATATGCAAATAAAATTTCAAATTTTTTAGGCACGGAGCACCACCGCGAAATTTTAAGCTCTAAAGCGGCGCAAGAACTGATCCCCGTTATCGGCCAATTGGCGGACGAGCCCTTGGCCGACGCTTCAATTATTCCCACCTATTTTTTATCAAAGTTTACCAGACAATTGGTGACGGTCGCTTTGGGGGGCGACGGCGGTGATGAATTATTTGCCGGCTATCCGACTTTCCAAGCACAGCAATTGCGCGAATTTTATTTAAAAATGCCCAATTTTTTTAGAAAAAATGTGGTGGAAAAAATAATCAATTTATTGCCAACGACGGATAAAAATTTGAGTTTGGAATTTAAATTCAAGAAATTTATTTCTGGAATTGATGAGAATATAATGCATACGCACCAGCTCTGGCTCGGAAGTTTTAACAAACTCCAAAGGAAACAGTTACTTAGAGAAGATATTTGGAGAGAACTAGAAAACAAGAATGTCTATGAAGAAACCGACCAATATACGCGCGAAGCCGCCGGCGGAAACATCAATAACACCTTGCTTTACGTTTATCTTCGCACTTACTTAATGGATGGAGTGCTGGTAAAGGTTGATCGGGCCAGCATGTATAATTCGCTGGAAATCAGGTCCCCTTTCCTTGACCAAGCTGTGGTTGATTTTTGTTTTCATTTACCATATGATTATAAACAGCGATTGTTTAGGAGCAAGCGTATATTAAAGGAGTTGATGGCCGATAAATTACCGATAGAAACCGTCTTTCGGGCAAAAAAAGGTTTTGGCGTGCCTTTAGCCAGGTGGCTTAGGGGCGATCTTAAAAATTTTTGCAATGAAATATTGTCTGAGGACAATATTGAAAAAAACGGCCTCTTTAATTTTAGATATATTGATAATTTAAAACAACAGCATTTCACAGGCAGAAGTAATCATCGAAAATTGCTTTGGACTTTAATTATGTGGCAAATGTGGACGGAAAACTGGTATAAATAAATTTTAACTTTATGTCTTCAGAAGACAGATTTGGCTATGAATGGAATAAATATCCGGAAATCATACCGGAATACGAATCTCAATTTCGTAATTGGGTGCATCCCCTTGGCCATGAAGACTTTCAAGGAAAAAAGGTGTTAGATGCCGGATGCGGGAGCGGCCGAAGCAGTTATTGGAGTTTAAAATGGGGAACCCAAACGTTGGTGGCGTTTGATTTTGATTTACGATCTGTCGCCGTGGCGCGTGAGAATTTACACGAATTTAATAACGCACGCGTCCTTTTTAAAAATATTTATGAAATTGACTGGCAAGAGGAATTTGATTTAGTTTTTAGTATCGGGGTGATTCATCATCTTAAAGACCCAAAATTGGCAATTAAAAAATTAGTCCAGGCGTTAAAAACGAATGGCAAGTTAGTATTGTGGGTATATAGTTATGACGGCAATGAATGGATAGTTAATTATGTAAGTCCTCTAAGAAAAAAAATTATTTCTAAATTGCCGGTTCGCTTAGTGCATTGGTTGAGCTATTTGTTATCTGCGCCATTGTGGCTAATGATGAAGATTTTTAAACCGAAAAACGGTTATTTGAAACAGTTGTCGACTTTTAAATTCTGGCATATGCATAGTATCGTGTTTGATCAACTAATTCCTGATGTGGCTAATTATTGGAAAAAAGAGGAGGTTGAGGAATTAATGGCGGATTCAGGATTGTCGTTGGTAAATATTTATCGACCGGAAAATAATTGTGGATGGACCATCATTGGCGTGAGATAAAAGATATGGAAGAATCGGATAATGACATCAGAATGTTTTTTAAGCGGTGGCCGAGATTTTATTATTTTATTGCTAATGTATTTGGGCCAGTGATGTTCACCGGTCTGGGCGCAAAAAAATTTTTGAATAAATACCCGTCCGCGGATAAGAAACTTAATCTTGGTTCGGGGCCGACACATTTGGCCGACGATGTAATCAACGTCGACGCCCATCCATATAAAGGTGTTGATGTATTGGCGGATATAAAGAATTTGCCTTTTGAAAATGATAGCGTATCGCGAATTGTTCTGGACAATGTTATCGAGCATGTCAGAAGCCCACAAAAAGTTTTGGAAGAAATTAAGCGGACTTTATCAATTGGTGGTCTGGCCTATATTTGTATGCCTTTTATCTATCCGTTTCACGCCTCTCCGGAAGATCATTTTCGCTGGACCAAAATGGGATTTATCGGAATTTTAAAGGATTTTGATTTTGAAATAGTCGAGGTCGGCGTGCGCGCCGGACCAATTTCCGCCCTGACGACTTTAATGTGTTATTTGGTCGCGCTATTATTTTCTTTCGGAAACAGAAGGTTGTACTTATTAATAATGAATCTTTGTATTTTAATTTTTTTTCCAATTAAACTTCTTGATTTAATCTTTGCACGTTTACCTAACGCCAGCGATTTGGCGGCGGAGATGTATTACGTTGTCCGCAAAAAATGATTATGTCGACCATTCTCAACTATACAAAAGGATTAATTAAGGAACATCACTTGGCGATTATTTTCTTTTTTATTGTCGGTTTTATATCCGTCGCTCCGCAAATTTTATCAATCAGAGCACTCGGCAACGATTACCAAGGGATTCATTTTATCTACATCGACGATGAAGTTACTTACATGACAGCCATCAGAGATATTTTGGACGGCCATTGGCTGAGCGGGTCACCATTTTTTTATGAGTACAAATATTTAAAATCTGTCGTTTTGCCTTGGGGAAATTATTTTTATGCGCTTCCGACTTTGATCACTGGTTTTTCGTTAGTAAATATCTTAATAATAAGTAAATTTTTATTTCCGGCCGGACTTTTTATTCTAATTTATTTACTAATAAAAAAATTGATCGGCGACGGGGGTAATAATTTTTTGGTCAAAATCAGTGCCGTCAGCGGCGGCCTTTTTGCCACACTAGGTTATGACCTTTTAGATTATAAATGGGCGTGGTCTTTCCTGAGTGGAAAAATAATGGACGTTCATCTATTAATTTGGACCCGGCCCGTTAATCCGATTACCGGCGCCCTGTTGGTTTTCATTTTTCTTTTATCGACTTGGTCAATTATCAATAAGCGCCGCCCGATTTATGCTATTCTTACCACCGGTCTTCTTTTGGGATTGATGACATATTATTTTTTCAGCTGGGGGATCGCCGCCGCCATTCTCGGTTCCCTGATCGCGGTTTGTCTGTTCAGAAAAAAATATCGTGAAGCTGTTGCTTTGACTGCGATTGGCATAATAAATTTTTTAGTTAGCTTGCCTTTTTGGTTCAATGTATTGAAAAATATTG
>JAENIV010000048.1 GCA_016844295.1 Candidatus Berkelbacteria bacterium | reverse complement strand
TAAAAATATTACCCGCAAATGAAACGTTTCCCAAGAAACCAGCATTAACGTTAGAGGGATCGCTAATAAAAACACTAGACGCTTATTTTTTTGCCCGAAAAGAACGACAAGCGGTAAAGTAAAAACCGTGTAAAGATAAAAATTTCCTAAATCGTGAAAAGATTTATTTGTAAAAGTATCTGCGCGAAAGGCTAAGGCATTATTGGCAAAAAATTGCCGGAAATTTTCAAATTGAAAGATAAAAAGATAGGGCACAATTAACCCGAACAAGGCAAGTCCTAACCATCCCAGTTTAATAAATATTTCTTTCTTCCGATTAAATATCAAAGAAAGTAAGGCAAAGACTCCGAGAATAAGAACATAATCAATCAACTGAGTGAAATGTATTAAACCTAAAATAATGGCTAAAATCGCAATTAAAATTACCTGAAGATATTTTTTGTCTTTTGCTTGGTAAAGATAATAAACCGTTAAGCCCAAAATTAAAGGTAAAAGTAAGATTCTGGCCAAAGAATCCGGGGACCTGGCCGGGACTAAGAGAAAATACGCCCCGGCGCTTAAAAAATAAATGTTAAATGCTAAAAAACCCGCGAAAGCCCCAAAACGGTTTTTAAAAACTATTTTAATTAAGGCGAAATTGACAATCAAAACCAATATCACCACTGGTAAGATCACTCTAATATATACCGTAAAAATGCCCGTGTTTAGAACTTTGCTTAAAAATCCTAAGAAAATATGCCAGACAGGGAAACCGTAAACAATATTTGCCGTCGCGTTTTTTGTGACTCCTAAGTTATCGGCCGCCAGATTTTTCGAAGTTACAACTTTTTCTAAGATTGCCAGATGAAATCCACCATCCCCGACTAATTTTTCCGCCTGGGAATTCACTCCCAAAACTGCCAGGATTCCAAAACTAATCGAAACTATAATTAATGCCCACTCGCCAATAGTTTTGTTTTTAATAAAGGTAAAATTGATTTCGTACATTTCCCGACGATCTTCCCATAATGACAAGATAAAAAGAACCAAGATAAAAAAGGAATTGGCAAAAACAAGTTGTCCGAGTGTGAGACCGCAAATCATTGCCAGCAGATTTATAAAGAGAAAAAATCCCAAACCGAATCCGATGGCGTAGAGAACCTTAGCCCAAAAATCTTGAATTCTCATATGACTAATACGCAATAAAAGACCTCCTATGGCCAAAATTATTGTTAAAAAAACCAAAATCATGGCTATCCCGGTAGTATTAAAATTCGTCAGTCTAAAACTTAGACCCAAAAGTGTTGCCCACAAAGCCAGGGCCAGGTAAATGTAAATTGCTTTAATTTTCATTTGTTTGCTTGGTAAATTGAAACTTCTTGATTATAAATTAATTTATATCGGGACTCGTTAAAAATATCTGAATTTATTTGGTCAACCGGACTAACGATTATATAATCAATTTTATATTTAGGGTCATTGATGATCTCTTTAACAACGCTCGAATCAAACTCGCCCCCAAAAACTTTTTTAAATTTTTCCGCCCAGGCTGTTCCTTGGTTATATACCATATAATTATCGGTTAAAACGGATAAATTTTTGCTTGTGGGCGCATTTGCCAAAATAGTTGATTTAGACGGAATGTCTGTTTTAATAAATTCCATCAAATTGCCGTCAAAATTTAATCCCAGGGACGAGGTCCCGACAGAGTTTACTCCATTACGAGAAAACACCATAAATGACCAGTTAATCGGCGCTTGGCGAAAAATAGTTGGGTAAAAAAATAAAATAATTACCAAGGACGCGGCGACAATGTAAGGAAGATTTTCCGATTTAGAAATACTAAAGACATCTTTCTGGCTAAACTTTTGCCAGACTAAAAAGACAATTGCTAGGACCAAGGAGATGACAAATAATGGCCCCGCCCAAGTGTACGTTTGCTCTAATGTTGGTGTGGAAAAAAATATGTAATAAATCAGGTTCGAAAATGTTTGCCTTGTGGCTTCTAAAATCGCCATGACCATGACAAAAAACACACTTGTAAACCCGAGTATTTTTTTTGATTGAGGGTTTTTAAAGAGATTTTCAATCACAATAAATATTCCCCCTAAAACTGCTCCGATGACTAAATAATACCAACCGACATTACCCAAAAGCCTATCGGTAAAAATAAATCTTTTAAAGGTGTCCAATAAATAATTGGCGCGAGAAGAAATGAGGCTGCGATAATCAAAGATTGGCGGTTTTTAGCAAAGATCAATGTTAGGGGCAATAGAGCTAAGCCGATCTTGAAAGTGATTTGAAAAAATTTAAAAGTCGGATAGGCAATTTCAGATATGGGCGCGGATAAAAACGACGTCAGATTACTCGAGGTAAATCCGCTTTTTAATTCCAGGATCACCCCGACTAAAATCAAAACTAAAATATTTACTCCCAACAGCATCCAAGCGGGTTTAAGGGTATCTTTCCCCTTAAAGAGATTGGCAAGAGAAAGGCTAATCGCAAAAAATAGCAGAATAAAAATATAATATAAATAATGAATTGCGTGAACATCCGCCAGGGCAATCATTAAAGCCCCCAAGAGCCAAAGGATTTTTTTGTTTTTCGTAAAAATATAAATTAATGAAAATGCCAGTACCGAAGGTAGTAAGATAAATTGCGCTAAAGTATCCGGAACAGCGAGCCTTTGGAAAAAATATCCTGGACCGGCATAAAAAAGGAAAAATAATGACACGAGAAAACATACGATAATCATCAGCGCCCAAACTAATAAAGTTAAATTGACTTTACTCCAGGCGGCGAAAATGTCGATTTTGGTAAGTTTGGCGTAAGTCGCAATTACCAAGTGCCAGGCGGGTAAAATATAAGCTGGATTGTTGGGTGCGCTGTGAGAATAAGATAAATTGCTCACTGTCAGGCTTAATCCGTCAAAGGCTTTTCGGACAATCGCCAAATGATAATATGGATCGCCGTTAAAGTTCGCACCTTGGCTGTCAATAAAAACTATTATTAGAATACTCACCATAATAGGCAAAAGGTAAATTACGGAAATTTTCTCAAATTTAAAGTCAAGATGATATTCTTTTTGGGTACTATAATCGTAAATAAAAGCCGCGCCAAAAAGTATGATTAGAAGAATAATATTAGTTATTAGAAGTTGGAAAATGCTCAGTCCGATTACAATGGCTGTAAGGTTAATAAGAAGATAAAATCCCAGACTTAAAACGAAATTTACAAGAGATTGACCAACAATTTCTTTAAATTCAATTTTTAAAAACCGGTTTAAAAGCCAGCCAGGAAACATAAAAAATACCAGACCAAATGCCAAGGCTAAAATCCCGACTGTTGCTGAGCCCGAAATTAGATTAAATATTAGAAGTAACCCAAAATAAAGAATTACCCAAAGTAAATAAACAAGAACTAAATTCTTTTTCATACCGTTAGTATACCCTCACACCTAATTGAGCGCAATTTAACTCTGTATTTATTTTCTTATTTTATCAGGTGCGGGGATATATCAAAAAAGTTCGAGGTTGAGTTCTAAATATATATTTTTACTTATTTATCTGATAAATGTCCGCCGTGCATGAGTGATATGTGAGAGTAAAGTTCGCTGGATCACTATTAAAAGGGTTGGCACTCTCGCAAGTATCTCTGAGAAATAAAATATACTCAATTTGCCCTTGGTTGATCAGGCTCATACGCTCCGAAGCCGTGATTGTTGGATCATAGATTGCTTCATATTTTTTTGTCGGGTCGGAGCCATATGATTGGGAAGCCATGTGAACATCAACAAGCATAGGCAGAACATAATTCGCGTCCGTGGAATCAAAAACTGCTTTGGGGGAAATCCTGGTCTTGATAAAATCTATGGTTTCCTGGCCCCCAAATTTGTCATAATCTATCACTAAATTTGATATATCAGAAATAGGCGCCGTTAATTTACCATTGCTCAAGGCTTTGGCAGAATAGGTTGTGAAGTGTCCCAAAGAAGGCGCAGAAAAGAAAAATACTAAGATAAAAGTTGCTAAAACCAGGGCTAATTTGTCTTTGCAATCAGTAAATGTAAAAAATTCCACCAGTTTCGGATTGTATTTTTGCCAAATATAGAGTCCGATACTGACGGCGATTATCATTGCAAATAACCAATAATATCTATCGTTGATCCAAAGCCGGTTGTTTTCGCTAAATATCTTATCATAAAGACCAGTAATAGATTCACGTGATGATTGCAGCCAAAGCATTAAAATCGCTAAAAGAGCCAATATCGAGTCAATCGTATATCTGAAAGATTTCGATATCTTTTCCAATTTTAAAATTATTTTATCGATTAAAAGCAATAGAAATCCTAAAAAGATCGCCCAAATCACAAACGGCCATTCAACAGAAGCGTAGAACCGCTTTACAAAGACATGGCTTAGGGTTCTATATAAAAACTCCTGAACCCCGGGAATATTAAAAACCAATGGCCCGATTAAAAATACTGCCAAGATAAAAATTAATCTTCGATACTTTCTGATAAATAAAAACATTAATGGTAAAAGAAGATACGTGATTTTGTAGTAGACCTGAAATTTATAGAACCGGTCATTTTTAAAAGTTGACTTGATTGTGGCGAAAATTTCAACCGTCTTGGTAATCGTATTGCCTTTATACTGAATATACAAAAGAATCGGACCGATTAGCGCCAGATTCGCAAGAGTCGCGAAGGCAATTCGTTCAAGTATCTGTTTGTAGTCCGGGTCTTTGTATTTAATTATGGCATAAATAATTCCAAACAAACCCATGACTAAAAGAAAATAAAAATATTGTGTCCAATGGACCACACCCATACCTGCGATTAACAAAGAAAGCACAATTAGGAGTTTGAAATTATTTTCTTTATTAAACATGTATTTCATCGTCATGCCGAAAACCAAGGGAAATAAAAGCAACGAAGCGAAAGAGTCTGGCACTGTCATTCTAGTAAAAAGATAGCCATTTTGCTGGAAAATATAAAAAACTGTCAAAAACCAGGCTAAAGGTACGAGTTCTTTTTTAGGCAGGACTTTTAGCCAAAGCCAAAACCAAACAAGCATTGCGAGAACAGATAAAGCCAGGGGACTGTCGCGCCAAAAATTAAAAATGTCCGAATGGGTTATTTTTGTCGCAATTGTCAAGAAAATGTGCCACGGCGAGAAAATATATACCGGATAAAACTCATTCTTAATCCAAGCAATATTTTCAATCGAAATCGGCTGACCGTCGTAAATTTTTCGCATAATTGACAGATGGTCCATGGGATCCCCGGTAAAGTTCGCCCCTAGTTGGCTTACGGTGGCTAAAACCGCCAGACCGACCAAAATCATGACTATATAAATCAAGTTAAAAGGATTTTTAAAAAAGTTTTTTAAAGTATTACCAATATTCTCCATCTCGAGGAGCAAATATTCTTGAGGCTTTAATATGTCTCCAACTAGAGCAATAATATATGACAACAACCCTAAGCCGATGTACGTCCCGACTAAAACATTTATCGTCATATTCGCGAACAATCCTAAAAACGCTATTGTAGTATTAAAAATAAATCCCAAAGTCAGGGTGACTAAAATATTCCCCAACCGGTCATCTGTAAGGTGGATTTTAAAAATTCTTTTAAGAGCAAAACCTGGGATAAAAAAGAGCCCCAATAGTGTGATAAATTCTTGCAAGGGCGTTGTCCAGCCAGATATTGCCCAGATTAATAAAATCCATAGCCCGAAAAGTCCATAGACGAACAACAATTGCCTCGAAACCTTTTTCATAATCTAAGTATACCCCCACACCTAATTGAGCGCAATTTAACTCTGTAAATATTTTCTATTTTTATGCGGTGGGGGGGGTATGCCAAAAAATGGGTATCGGCAAGTGAGAAATTAAAACCCAAGCAAAACTTGGAGGACGTAAACCGAAATCGCCACGATAATGCCATATATTAAAACCCGGATCGAAAGGTATAAATAAAATTTTCGAGGTATATTGGAGTAACGTGTTAAGTTATATGTTTCTAAAATATAGGCGCTATAAATCTTTTCCTCATTTTGTAAGGCTTTGTGGACTTCTTTCTCGTAAGCCCCTAAATCCAGCGAGGCAATTTTATGGTGGTAAAAAATACTTTCTTTTTGACCCTTTTGAGTATCATAATGCGGTGGTTTTAGAGCAATAATTGCCAAAATTAATGAAGAGATAATACTGAAGAGTCCAATAAGTGCCGGGAGCAGACTAATGATGTTCTTTTCAAATAAAGTGAAAAAGACGACGATTACGACCGATTCAAAACCAATAATAATGCTCGCGCGAGTGTCCAGGGTATTTCTGATCTCATTTTGTTTGCTTAAAAGATTACTCATAAAAGTGATCCGCTCGAGTGCCCCGAATCCAGTATCAAAATCTTTTTTGAATTTCTTTTCTTCGTACGGTATCTCCCCTCCTAACCTTGGGCTTAGTATATCATGAAAAAAAATTTGCTTAAACTATGATGAAATTTTTTGATCCCTTCGAATTTCTTCCTCCAACAAATCGGGGAGGCGGTGGCGGCGACCGTGCAAAATTGTGTGGATGAGAAGACGCAACCCTCTTGGGAAATAGAAAAATGCATATTTAAAGAGACCTAAATAAGACCAATTCTTGTACATTGCTCTAGTCTGATGTAACAAAATGGCCTTCTTAAAATCAAGAGCCGTATGACCTTCAAATATTGAATAACCCATCCCGATGGCCTCTAAAATATGGGCATCGGAGTTGCCGATTTCCGCATTAAAAAGCCAGGTTTTATTTAAAATTGAGGCAGCCAAGTTTTCGTCGGCTAAAGTGGGAGTGGCGTTAACAATTTCCACCCCGTCAATTAACTGATTATTCCTTAAAAGCGGTGTTGCCCCAATCCCATCCATGGTCGCATATTTAGCATGATGCATATGTGAGTGGTAAAAAGGGTGCGAAGCAATTGCTAAAGCCCCCTGAGATCTAATTCGCGAGAGTGTTTCGCCAATTGGTAAATTCGGCTCGATCTTTTCTTTCAAAAATAGTCCAACAATATGGCCTTCATTGGTAGTGATTTCTTCCCCGATAATTAATTGGAAACGCCAAGCATTATCATTTTTAGATTCAATAATTTCTCGGGCTTTAAGTGCTCCCTCAATAGTGTCGTGATCGGCAATGGCAATGACGTCTAAATCTGTTTGGTTTTGGACATATTCTAAAATATCTTCAATTTTCGCATCGCCGTCGGAATAATTACTGTGAATATGAATATCGGCCTTACCCAAACGCTCACTGGGCCAGATTGGATCGGTTTTGTTTGCCATATTTTAATCATAACATCTAAATTTGTAAATCGTTACTTGTTACTTGTTACTCATATGATTGAATTTATACTAATGTTAACAGTGCTATAATGAGAATAATGATCAAACTAAAATGGTTTGTTGTGTTTATTGTTATTGAATTAATAGTTGGAGGAGTTTCTTTATATTACTGGAAATATATACGTGTTCTCCCGAATTCGCCGGAAACATATTATTTAATTTTTGACAAAAAACAAATTCTTGATGGTAATGAGCAAACCGCTCAAGAGGTAATAGAAAAACTCGATAAGCGTCTCGACCAATATGAAAAAACTTTTGCGGCAATAGCACAAACCAACGACCCCAAAAAACTTAAGGCTCTTTTTTACATGAATTTCGTAGCACTTTATGGGAGTTATGGACCGCGTGAACTTCGAAATTATTCTTTCGACGAGATTCTTCATGGAAGCGAATATTTTCAGTGTGGGACTCTCACAACTTTTTTGGCCATGCTTTTAGATAGAGCCGGCTATGAATTTAAAACCGTTTCAGTCGATAGCGGCAATCATGGCTACTTGGAAGTAAAATTCACTGGAGGTTGGCAAATTTTAGACCCGACGATTAATGCCTGGATAGATAAGAGCACTGAAGAATTGCTCGCCGGTCAACCTCGGGTGATTAAGAAATTTTATCAAAAAGAAAATGAAATTTCCAACGAAAGGGCAAATCAGAACCTCCCTCTCATGATGGCATTGAAAGATCAAATGTTTAACCAGGGCATTAAAGAGAATCTAAAAATTGATCAATATAATTATATTGATTTAAATCAATACTCTTATTAGCAAGATAACCAGGATTTAGTTTCTATAAACCAGCGGAAGAAATATCTTCTTAATTGTTGACAATTTTCTAGTCGCTAGCCCCTAAATTCTAATCTCTATCTTAGAAACTTTTTTATAATTCGGGCAATCTTTTTATGAGCGTCGCCCTTACCTAAAAAATCAGGGTGGTTTTTTGACTTAGGGAACTTTTTAATATTTTTTAATATTTTTTCTTCGTGAGCACCCGTAAGAACATTCCAACCGGTTTTGACTGTTTCATTCCATTCGGTTTCGTCCCGTAAAGTAATACATGGAACCTTCGCAATATAGGCTTCTTTTTGAACTCCCCCAGAATCAGTTAAAATCATCTTGGCATTATTTTCCAGGGCTATCATGT
>JAENIV010000047.1 GCA_016844295.1 Candidatus Berkelbacteria bacterium | reverse complement strand
GTATGTTTTATGTTCATCAAAATACATTTCTGCTTCAGGCCGTATCTGATGGACAAAACTCTTGATTTGAGCGTCTTTGGTTCTATCGCGAGCGCTATTTACTCCGGCAAAAACCATAAAGTAAAGGAGGACGGCGCTCACAACTAATAAGCCGAAACAGGAACCAAGAATAATCCACACAGTTTTCATATCAGAATATTTAGACGATTGATTGGACGGGGAACTATTAGGTATTTGCGGTGTTGAATTTTGGTTATTGGCTTCTTGGTTCACAACAATCCTTTATTGACAAAAACAATACAAATAACTGCGACAAGAATGACAATCATCGAAACAAACATCGTCATAATACAGTGTCTTGAGCCCTTTTTACCGTAGGAGGTTCGAACATCTGATCGGCATACCCAAATTACCATTCCGATTAATCCGAGCCCTAAAATAAGTAAAATCCAAAACAGGATTGGTAGTCCTAGAAAAAAAATATTTTCTAACATTTCCCCTCCGCTCATGAATTCCGCTCCCGTGAAAACGGGTAGGAAGTTCAGGAAATCCACCGTAGCGCGCTGGGCGTACGCTACGTAGTAGGTTGCCCAGTAAGTGTGTAGGTGGAGATACTGATATTTATTATATCACCAAACCCATTTTTTCTTTAATTTCCTTGATCGTTTTTTGCGCAACGCCCTCTAATTTCTTAGCGCCGTCAGATAATATCGATTTTACATTACTGTCGGAAATTTCCGCCCGTTTTTTTTGAATAGGTTCCAACTCTTTAATTATGGCTTCAGCCAGTTCGGGTTTCATCTCGGAATATTTAATCGTTCCTTGGCGGCGGGCTTCGAAGTAGTATTCAGCACGTTCTTTACCGGTAAAGGCCTCAATTAAACCAATTAAATTTTTAGTTGCATTGGAAATTTCCGGTTCGTTACCGGCATCAGTGGTGGCTAAAGCAATTTTTTGACGTATTGTGTCGGGACTATCGTTTAAGGCAATATAGGTTGAAGAAGGATTTGATTTACTCATTTTTCCTTGGCCGTCGAGTCCCAAAATTCGTTTTGTGGGCGTAAGTAAGAGTTTTGGTTCCGGAAAAGTTTGCCCAAACTTGGAATTAAATCTTCGGGCTAAATCGCGGGCAAGTTCCACGTGTTGGGTTTGATCTTCACCAACAGGTACACCATCGGCTTTATAGATTAAAATATCCGCCGCCATTAAAACCGGATAATCAAAAAGTCCGACGCTTTCTTGGTGTTTTTCGGCCTTTTCTTTATATTGGGTCATACGCGAAAGTTCACCCATATTGGTAATAGTATTGAGTAACCACGCTAATTCTGCGTGCTCTGGTCTATCAGACTGGCGAAAAAGGATGGATTTTGCCGGATCAATGCCTACGGCTAAAGCGTCTTTGGTAGCATCGAGAATTCTTTGGGGCATTTCTTTTGGAGGATAGTCAACCGTAATGGCATGTAAATCGACAATACAGAAAATACAGTCATTCTCTTTTTGTAAAACAACCCAATTTTTCATTGCGCCTAAAAAATTACCAATATGAAATTGTCCAGATGGCTGGATGCCGGAAAAAATCTTCATAACGCTCCTTACAATCGCGATATATCGGCGCCCCTGGTGCCGTTATAATTATTACCTCAATTTGATTTTACGAGAAAAATTACTTGATTTCAAGGAAAGTATATAATAAGATAGCAAGTCATGAACAATATCGAAAATTCCATCCTAAAAACTTTGGCTTTTGACGACATATTCGACCGCCCCTTGTTATTAGATGAAATCTGGCGGTTTCTTTACAAAACCCCTGCGAGTAAGTTGCAGGTGTTTATGGGTATTAAAACATTATTAAAAAAGGAGAAAATCCAAAAAGCCACCTCGGAAAAATCACAAAATATTTATTATTATCTGGCGGGTAAAGAAAAAATTGTCCAAAAATATTTTCAGAACTTTGTAATCTCCCAAAAACATTTAAAAAAAGTCTCTTGGATAATTAATATTCTTCGAAAAAGCCCCTTTATTAAGAATATCTCCGTTATTAATTCTTTGTCATTTAATACTTCTAATGTAGATTCAGACATTGATATTTTAATTGTGGCTAAAAAAGGTAAACTTTGGACCGCGAGGGCTATCACTATTTTACTTTTAGAAATCATGGGCCAAAACAAAAATAAATGGTATAAGGCGGGAAAATTCTGTGTGGGATTTGCTTTTGACGAAACAAGATTAAACTTAACAAAAATACGATTTAAAAAAGATATCTACTTTACCCATTGGCTAGCCAATTTAATTCCGGTTTACGATCAGGGAATATATAAAAATCTCATTGAAAAAAACTCTTGGATCAAGGAGGAATTGCCTAATTGGGAAGAAAAAGAAGTCAAAATTGAAAATTCGAAATTGGGAATCTTAGAAAAATTATTAACCGGAAAATTTGGGAAAAGTCTGGAAAATTGGTTAGCTAAGATTCAAATTAATCGTATTTTAAAAGATCCAGAAAACCATCGCAAGGGGGCTTCAGTTATTGCCGACGAAAGTATGATGAAACTCCACGCCTATGACAAAAGAAATGAATACCAAAAGGATTGGGAGGCGAAATATTGGGGGTTGACAAAAAAAGAAAAACTGCGCTAAAATGAAGCGTGGTGGAAGTCGGTTATCCCCCTTCCGGCTTCCATCGTGAAACTTTCAGATTTGGACTTGAAGTTTTTTTAAACTTTTATTATAATTAAGTGTCAAATAATATCGCCTTGGGTCACCCCGTTCGCGAGTGATCCACCCTAGCCAGCTTAGACTCGAACTTCGTTCGGGTCACCGGCACGCGTTCAGGGGCATCCCCTCGGCTTAGAAAGAGTCATTATGAAAATTCAACCATTAGGTGATCGAGTTGTTATCAAACCACTCGCCGAAGAATCAAAAACAAAGTCTGGAATTATTATTCCCGATACAGCCAAAGAAAAATCCCAAAAAGGTAAAGTTGTGGCTGTCGGAAAAGGTAAATATGACGACGGTAAGTTAAATCCTTTAACTGTTAAGCTTGGTGATACGGTTTTATACAAAGAATACGGCGGAGATGAATTTAAGTTAGACGGTGAAGAGGTCATAATTTTAAAGGAAGAAGATATATTAGCAATATTAGAGTAAAAGACAAATAGACAATTAGACAAAAAGACAATTAGGAAAAACCTTTTTGTCTGCCGATCGGTCCAAAAGGAAGAAATGTTTTATTGGATAAAGGTTTTGGTGCGCCTCATATTACCAATGACGGTGTAACAATCGCCAAGGAAATTGAGCTCAAAGATCCGTTTGAAAATATGGGTGCCCAGTTAGTCAAGGAAGTCGCCACAAAAACCAACGACGTCGCAGGCGACGGCACAACCACAGCCACTTTGCTCGCCCAAATTATGGTTAATGAGGGCTTAAAAAATGTTACTGCCGGGGCTGACCCAATGGCAGTGCGCCGAGGGATTGAAAAAAGTGTTGAGGCAGTCACAAAAGCCCTCAAAGATCAAGCCAAAGAAATTGTTGGCAAAGAAGAAATTGCTCAAGTAGCCTCAATTTCTGCAGGCGACGAAGAAGTTGGAAAACTCATTGCCGAGGTTATGGATATGGTGGGCCGAGACGGGGTTATTACGGTTGAAGAATCTCAAGCCATCGGTTTAGACAAAGACGTTGTCGAAGGTATGCAGTTCGATAATGGGTTCATTTCCGCCTACATGATGACTGACACGGCCCGGATGGAATCAGTTTTGGAAAACCCCTACATTTTAATTACCGACAAAAAGATTTCCGCGATTTCGGAAATTATGCCCTTACTTGAAGCCATGGCCACTTCCGGCAAAAAAGAATTGGTAATTATTGCCGAAGATGTTGAAGGTGAAGCCTTGGCTACCTTGATTGTCAATAAACTCCGCGGGATTCTCTCGGTTTTAGCGGTTAAAGCCCCGGGATTTGGCGATACCAGAAAAGCCATGCTCGAAGACATCGCCATTCTAACCGGCGGCCAAGTTATTTCCGAAGAAAAAGGCGCTAAGTTGGAAGATACAACCTTGGATATGTTGGGAACTGCCCGAAAAGTGATTGCCGACAAAGACAAAACAACCATGATTGAAGGCAAAGGGAGCCAAAATAAAATTAAAGATCGAGTTAAGCAAATAAAAATTGAAATTGAAAAAAATACCTCAGAATACGATCGGGAAAAACTCGAAGAACGTTTAGCCAAACTTTCAGGGGGAGTGGGAGTCATTAAAGTTGGCGCCGCTACAGAAGTGGAATTAAAAGAGAAAAAAGATAAAATTGATGATGCGGTCCACGCCACCAAAGCCGCTGTCGAAGAAGGGATCGTTCCAGGCGGCGGAGTCGCATTGATTGATTGCATTAAAGCCTTAGACAACATTCAAGTTACCGGAGATGAAAAAATCGGCGCTAACATTTTACGCCGAGCCTTGGAAGAACCTATGCGTCAAATTGCCATGAATGCCGGCAAAGATGGCTCGGTGGTAATTGAAGAAGTTAAAAAACAGGCTAAAGGAATCGGCTATGATGTAATGAAAGACGACTACGTTGATATGATAAAAACCGGTATTATCGATCCGGTTAAAGTTGTCCGATTGGCTTTACAAAACGCAGCCTCGGTGGCATCCGGAATTTTGACTACCGAAGCCGTTATTACCGATTTACCAGAGAAAAATCCGCCTGCCATGCCCGATATGTCGGGAATGGGCGGCGGCGGAATGCCGGGGATGATGTAAACCACGAATCTTTTAACACGAATTAGCACGAATAAGATGTCATTCTGAGGCGTGAGCCGAAGAATCTGTCGCTTATGCGACATCTGACATTCGTCAGAGATCCTTCATTTGTATTCAGGATGACACTATAAAAGAAGACCGCTTAACCCACCAACATCTCCGAGGTGAAGGTGAGGGAAGGGCGGTTTTCTTGTAATAAGAAACGACCCGTTCAGCAACGGGTCGAAGATAAGTACTCGTATTAGGCTTGGGAAGCGAGAACTTCTTGGATTTGGCGGCGGGCCAAACCAAGGTTTCTGATTGCTCCTAGCGACTGTTCGAATCGCTCGATTGATTTTATGAGCCCATCGTTAGGACCTTCACAAAGGCGGTTTAGTTCAACACCGTAATCGCATTGTGTGTTTTGGCAACTCACACAAGCACTGTCGGTTCTCAAGATAAAAACCGGTTTTTGACCGTCGGCCCTAAACCAGAGAGAGGGGGTCATAATTGCAGTAAGAACATCTATTTGTCCGTCATAGACTACCAGAAACACGTCAGCTGGTTTTCGGCCGCGGTCAAGAAGTTCGCTGATACCTTTCGTCCAATCTTCTTCAAAGCCGCTAGCGTTTTGCCAGTCCTGAACTGCTTCGAGCCTTTCTTTATTTTCCCAAAGCCAGCTAAGGTATTCACCGTCTTTGTGAGTGACGAGATTCCATAAATCAATGACTTCGAGTCCGGCGTTTTCGAGAAGTTCAACAATCAAATTATGCGTTTCGCCAAGTCTGCTACTATGATATTGATTCAGGGCCTGACAGACAAAGACCTTAGCAGACGCTTCGGCAGTCATCTATGACACCTCCGTGTGACGCTCTTGTCAGATTTTATTTTATATTATTAAAAATATTTGTCAACAAAAAAAGGCTTTACGCCTTGAAGGAGAAAACCCTCTCTAAATTTAATCATCTCATATAAAAATATTAAATGCAAATTAAATGCAAATTTAAAGATATAAACAACACCTTCTAATCTAACCAATCAAAAAGGTAACACTTCGGGGGAAATTATTTTGCTAAAAACCCCTCGCAAACATAACTTAAAAATTAATCTATGTTTGCTAATGGCGGTGCGAAAAAATGTCTAAGGAAATTTAGAAAAGGTGCGAGAACGAGTCGATATTAAATTCATAAAAAGTTTTATAGGAAGTTGGCTTTTCTTTTAAAAAATGGTGTTTAACAAAGCCGCGGCAGTAGTATTGGACGGCCCCGATAGACCACCCCAGATCAGAAGCGGCTTGAGCTTGATAGAATTCTTTTTTGTCATCGCAGTAGCGTAAAAATCGCGCTTTCTTTTCGCCAAAGAGAAACTCAAATTGGCCAGTATCTTTGATTTTGATCATTTAAAAACCTCCGTTTGAACATAACTTAAAAATTAATCGTAGTGCGCTAAGACAATCGTAATATTTATAATGTTTTATGTCAAGAAACACACTGCGGTCCTTGCTGCGGGGCACTGACAAAAATTGTTCAAATAGCCGTATTATTTTTGCAAAGAAGTTTATTTTCAAACGCAATGCCCTGTCATTCAGCGTGCCTTACCTTCGGCAGTGGACAGAGGTGAAGCGTAGAAAACTTTACCTTGTACTTACTACGGGCTTTGGCCCGCGAATAGTCATTTTAGATCAGGTAACTTTATTTGATTTTTGTCGATAATATGACCCTCGAGTTTTAAAATCCGTTCCTTGGCTTTTTGGCCTCGAGCATAACCGCCTACAAAACCATCAGAACGAATCACTCTGTGGCAGGGAACCGGTTCAAAATCCTCCAAGGGCAATTGCCACTCACGTTCTCTGTAGTTTATATTTAAGATATGCCCCACGGCCCTGTAAGCCCTTGGAGAACCCGCCTCGCGGGCAATTTGAGAGTACGTCATAAGTTTCCCGCGGGGGATGCGGGCAACAATATCAAGAACACGTTTGGTAAAATCTTTTTTCATATTAAGCCGTGACACCGGCGGCGCCCGGCGGTATTTCGGCTATATCATCGGAAAAAATAATATGTTTGTCAATTTTTGTAACTTTATCCGCGGTTAAAACGCGCGAATTTATAAGATCTTTCAGATAATATTTAACCACACTTTCAGTTTCGGTATCGATCAAAAGATCATCCACAACCCCTAGGCCTTTTCCGTTTTCAGTTTTTGCCTTCATCCCTAAAAAATAAATATTCTTTTTGATAATTTCATTAATTCGGATGATTTCTTGAGGATCCACAAGATTTTCAATCGTAGCGGTAACAATCCCGTTAGGGTCCCACTCACGGACGTCCGTAATGGATAGAACTCTTTTAGGGGCAAAAATACCTCCTGAAACAACTTCAAAGCCTAAAACTCGTCCGTTTTCCGGGTCAATGAGAACTTGGAAAACCTTTCCAATTTTCGATTGAGTATCTTCGGCGGCGACAGGCAGACCTATAAGTTGTTTGGCTTCAATAAGCATAGCGATCTCATTGTAATGAAATCATAATCAAAATTCAAAATTTCAATATTAGTTATTTGCCCGTTCTACATATTCGCCGGTTCTTGTATCGAGAACTATTTTATCGCCATTTTTAATAAATAAAGGCACCATAACCTGAGAACCAGTTTCAATCGTCGCCGGTTTATTCACGGTCGAAGCAGTGTTGCCCTTAAAACCAGGTTCGGTGTAAGTTATTTCAAAAGTCATTTTTATAGGCAAATTAATATTTATGGGTTCTTCTTCAAAGTACAATATGTCAACCTCGCCGCCCTCTTTTAAGAACCCCGCAGTTTTGCCAAGTTGATTTTTTGCCAAAGAAAACTGCTCAAAGGTCGCGGAGTCCATAAAATTATAACCGTTGTCATCTTTATACAAGTATTGGGCTTTTTTAGTTTCCAGTTCCGCTTCTTCTAATTTCTCAGCCCCGGAAAAAGTTTTTTCGATTATCGCAGCGGAAATTAAATTCCGCATTTTAGTTCTTTGAATTCCACCGCCCCGACCCAGTTTTGAATGCTCGCTAAAAATAACAACATAAGGCTGTCCGTTAAAATTAACTTTTGTGCCGACTTTTAGATCATTTATTGAAAGCATAATTTAATAAAATACGAAATCATAAATTCGAAGCACGAAACAATATCTAAATTCTAAATAATAAATTCCAAACATGTTTCGAATTTCGAAATTCGAATTTTCCGCCTACGGGCGGACATAGGGCATTAAAGCCATGAATCTCGCCCGTTTAATAGCATCACTTAGTTCTCTTTGATGTCGAGAGCAGGTACCTGTATCGCGGCCAGCCTTAATTTTTGACCACGATGATAAAAATTTCATTAAAAGGCCAACATCGCGAAAATCTATCCGGTCGACTTTTCTTCGACAGAATTGGCATTGTTTTTTTCGAAAAGAATATTGTGGTTTTGGTCTTGGCATATAAACTCCAGGGTTTAGGGTAAAGCATCTAGGGTGTAGTTTCTATACGCTTTTCTAAAAGGGGATATCGTCTAAATTTATTTCATCTGCGTCTTCGATTTTAGTATCTTTATCTGATTTTTCTTTACCCAGAGCGTCGTCGAGTGGTCCCTCGATTTTAGCGGGTGTGTTGGGTTTAGTCTCGGTTTTTTTCAGCCCGGGGCTGATCGGTTTTGGGCCGACTTCTTTGGGGGGGAATTCTTCCGTGTCGGTGTCTAAATCAACATCAGCGGCAGGCGCGGCAGCCCCCTTGGGAGTTAAAAGAATAAAATCGTCCATAACAATTTCCGTGCGATTACGTTTGCCGCCATCTTGACCTTCCCATGAGTGGGTTTGAAGACGACCCTCGGCGTATATTTTGGAACCTTTATGAACCAATTGGGTCATTAATTCCGCCAATTTACCCCAGGCAACAATATTGTGGAATTCGGTTTGTTCCTGATTGTTGCCATCTTTATCGCGCCAACGGCGGTTGGTGGCAACGCCGAAGGAACATACTGCTTGACCGTTAGGTGTGTAGCGCATTTCTGGATCCCTGGTAACATTGCCGACAATTTGGGCACGATTTAAACTAAACATGGTAATCCTTTCCACTAATTTTACACACTAATTGTCACTAATTTATTTTTTATTCGTGTTTATTAGTGATTAAAGATTCGTGGATATTACTCTTTCAATAATTCGTCTAATTTTTTATCCAAAGCCTTTAATCTTTCCTCGGTTGAAAGGGACTCTTCTTCCAATTCTTTCGTCGCGGGACT
>JAENIV010000046.1 GCA_016844295.1 Candidatus Berkelbacteria bacterium | reverse complement strand
CGGTCTTGGAGGCACGGAAAATGAAAATTCCTATTATCGGAATTTGTGATACGAATGCTAACCCAGATTTAGTTAATTACCCAATTCCGGCGAATGATGATTCGGAAAAAACAATCAATTTGCTTCTTACCAAAATCGAAGAAAGTTTACAAGGCTTAAAATCTGATGTTAAAACGGAAGTTAAAAATGAAAAGCAGGCATTAAAAGATGGTGAATCGGACCCAAAAAAAGAAGAAATTAAGGCTACGTCGCCGCAGGCGACCGCCCGGTCCGAAGGACATAGGGAGGATAAATGATTTCGGCGGAAATTATTGCCAAACTTCGCTCTGACACAGGGGCTGGAGTAATGGATTGTAAAAAAGCCCTTGAAGAATCAAAGGGGGATTATACAAAGGCGAAATCAATTTTAGCCAGTAATGCTCAGGCGATTGCCAAGCAAAAACAGGACAGATCAGCCAATCAGGGATTAATTGAATGCTATTGCCACTCTGGTAAAATCGGAGTTATCTTGGAATTAAATTGCGAGACCGATTTTGTTGCTCGAAATGATGAATTTAAGTCCTTAGCCCACGAAATTGCCATGCAAATTGCTTCAATGAATCCAAAAAAATTGGACGATTTACTTAAAAGTAAATATATTCGTGATGAGTCCTTGACTATAAAATCTTTAATAGAGCAGGCAGTTGGAAAAATCGGGGAAAATATTCAAATTAAGCGTTTTCAAAGGTTCGAATTAGGTGAGGAAAGTTAATGCGTAAACAGATTTTAGTCAATGTCGGTGTTCTGATCGTACTAATTTTTCTTGGAATTATAATCTCTCAGCACTATACACCAAAAACATATAAATATATTGTTCCATCAACTGATGACCAATATTTTTCTTTCAAATACCCACCTCAATATTTGATAGACAATCCGGTAACCGGTGTTATTCAAGTATTCGAAGGCAAAAAACTAAATGATGACTACAGTAATGTTGTATTAGATATTGAGATAGTCACAACAGCCTCAGACATTTCCGTTTATGAAAATGTAACCAAAGTTGCTAAAGAACAAAATACGGATCCCGATTTAATAAAATTCATTCCTGGCTACACGAATAAAAATATTGGTTCGCATGCTGTATATTTTCTTAAGGATCAAAATCAGAATCCAGACCGTTTAATCGGGGTATTATTTGAAAATGATAAATCTCTGACCTTGTCTTATAATAGTAATAAGATTACTAGCGCTGAAGAACTTATTAAAAATATTTCTCTATAAAGGAGGTACATGTACCAAAAAATACTAAACCAAATAAAGCCCAAAATGCAGGAGGTGATTGATAAATTATCGGAAAGTTTTAGAAATCTTCGAACTGGTAAAGCCAACTCAGCATTGGTAGAAAATATTTTTGTAACATATTATGGGACTAAAGTACCGCTAAAACAGATGGCTCAAATTTCTATTCCTGATGCCAGTAGTGTTGTTATTCAACCATGGGATGCAAACTCACTAGGCGACGTTGAACTGGCAATTAGAAATTCTGAGATAGGGCTTAATCCTTCAAGCGACGGGAGAGTTATTCGGCTATCATTGCCGCCAATGACCACCGATCGTCGAGAAGAATTGGTAAAAATAATTCACAAAATCGCAGAAGAATGCCGTATAGCAATGCGCAATTTACGCGAAGACGCCTGGAAAGAAATCCGCAAATTAGAATCACAAAAACAAATTACCGAAGATGACCGCTATACAGCCGAGAAAGACTTGAACAAGCTAATTGAGGATTATAATTTAAAAGTTAATAAGATTGTCGAAGATAAAGAAAAAGAAATAAGGACTATTTAATGTTTTTAACAAAAATAGAAATTTTTGCTAGAAAATTCAGGGTTCAATTATGTTCTTAACAATAGTAATTTTTGTTGCCATTTTAGTAGTTTTAATCTTGATTCATGAGATCGGACACTTTATTGTCGCCAAGCTTTGCGGGGTGAAAGTCCAAGAGTTTGCCTTTGGTTTCCCCCCAAGACTTTTTTCCGTTGTTAAAAACGGTACTCGATATGCAATAAATTTAATCCCTTTAGGCGGTTACGTTTCCTTATTGGGGGAAGACGGGACAGTTAAAGAAAAAGGATCATATTATTCGGCAAAAGTCTGGCAAAAAATGCTTATTGTCGGTACCGGTGTGGTTATGAACTTTATTTTAGGTATTATTGTTTTAGCAATCGGTTTCACAATCGGTATGACACCCTTGGTTTCTGACCCGGTCACCATGTCAGGCCAAAAAACATCCCAGGTAATGGTTGTTCAGGTGGTGCCGGATTCGCCGGCCGCAAAAATTGCCCTAGAATCAGGCAATATTTTAAACGGTTTTGCCTCACCCAGTGATCTTCAGACTTTTACACGTGTAAACGCCGGTCAGAAAGTTACTCTTTCGGTCCAAAATGGAAGCGGACTTCAAAATCGTGAAGTTGATTTAGGCTCAGGGGACGCACCTTTAGGTGTCGGAGTAGTTTCGATAACAAAGGTTAAGCAACCATTTTGGAAGGCAATCGGAACGGCAACTATCGAAGTCGGTAAAAGCATCGCCATGGTATTCACGGTTCTCTGGGGGATTATTATTAGTCTATTCACCACAGGGAATGCGGGGGAGGCTGGCGCTGGGGTTGTCGGACCGATAGGAATTTTTAACTTTACTTCCCAAGCCTTAAAGATCGGTTGGATATATATTTTACAACTGTTAGCGATTTTATCGATTAACTTGGGGATAATTAATATTTTACCTTTTCCGGCTTTAGATGGCGGAAAAATTTTCTTTTTGGCACTGGAAGGAATTTTTAGAAAAAAGGTTATTCGCCTAGAAGTGGAAAATCTTATCCATACAATTGGTTTTGCTGTTTTAATTATTTTTATTTTGGCAATTACATTTCGAGATATTTTAAGGCTTCATTAAATTTAACCGAAAGGCGGGCTCGATGAGATACTCACAATCCTTTATTAAGACTCTAAAAGAAGTTCCTGCTGATGCTGATTCTATTAATGCTTCGTATTTACAAAGAGCCAGTTTTATTGAAAAAAAAATATCATCCGCGAGGAAATGAATGCTATCAACGGCCAAGAAATTCTGTTGAATGTTCTTTCGCCTCGTGAGCTTTGGGAAGAAACTGGCCGCTGGGCAGAAATGAAGGAAATTTTTTATGCTTTTCGTGACGCGCGCGACAAAGAATTAGCTCTCAGTCCAACTCACGAAGAGCAGCTAACAAGCATCGTTCGTCAAAAAATTCATTCTTATAAAGATCTACCGCAGTATCTTTATCAAATTCAAACAAAATTCCGCAATGAACCGCGGGCGAAGTCTGGACTACTGCGCGGCCGCGAGTTTTTGATGAAAGATTTATATAGTTTTAATACTGACGAGACTGAATTAAATAAATTTTACGAAGAAGTCCAAAAAGCCTATTTTAAAGTTTTTGAACGACTTGGCTTGGAAGTAAAGTTAGTTGAAGCCTCCGGCGGTCCGTTCGGCAAGGAATACTCGCATGAATTTCAGGTTTTAGCGGCTTCTGGCGAAGACACAATTTTTTATTGCGATAAGTGTGATTTTGCCCAAAATCAAGAAATTTCTAAGGTTAAAGAAGGGGATAAATGTCCCAAGTGCGATGGCCAAGTCATTAAAGCTAACGGTATCGAAGTTGGTAATATTTTCAAGCTTGGGACAAAGTATTCCAAGTCGATGGGCGCGTTTTATACCGATGAAAAAGGTCAACAAAAAGATATTGTGATGGGTAGCTACGGCATTGGTATAACTAGGGTTTTGGCGGCAATTGTTGAGGTTGGCCACGATGATTACGGGATGATTTGGCCGGAATCAATTGCGCCATATCAAGTAGTTTTAATTGATTTGGCCGGAGATAAAGGAGAAGCAGTTTACAACGAACTGACGAAGAAAGGCATTGAAGTGCTTTATGATGATCGAGACGTGCCGGCTGGGGTGAAATTCTCTGACGCCGATTTGCTTGGCATTCCATACCGTTTAGTTATTAGCGAGAAAACCGGTGACCAAATAGAAATCAAGAAAAGGACCGAAAAAGAGTCACATCTTGACAACATTGACAACATTGTGAAGAATTTAGGACAATAGAGATACAAACAAAAGTAATTCTCGACGATTTCTTAGGGCGTAATGAATAGATGCGATAGAAAGGTCGAGACGAAGAGGAGGTCAAATGTCAGATGATGTTCAAGACCCAATGGCGGGCGACAATGCCGACACTGATACGGCAGATAAGGGTGAAGAAACAGCTGCTCCAACTGAAGGCGGCGTAGTGCCACCTGTCCCTGGCGAGGCTCCTGCCGGAGACACAGTAGTTGCTCCTGCAGAAGGTGAAGAAGTTGCAGGTGAAGATGCTGCCGGTGCTGGCGACGAGGCTGGTGATGATGCCGGCGACGTAGCCGAAGAGTAAAATAGTATTTAAATACAAAATCCCCGAATCGTACATTGTGCGTTAGGGGATTTTGTTTTTGTAAAATTTATGGTAAAATAGCCGCAGTATGAAATTTGAAATTGCTTCTGAACTTAAGCCCGCGGGCGATCAGCCAGCGGCGATATCGAAGCTTGTCTCTGGTCTCGAAAAAAAAATGAAACACCAGACTCTTTTGGGTGTGACCGGTTCGGGAAAAACTTTTACGATTGCCAATGTTATCCAAAAGTTGCAAAAGCCAACGTTGGTGATTGCTCACAATAAAACCTTGGCAGCCCAGTTAGCGGCCGAATTTAGGACTTTTTTCCCGAATAATGCAGTTGAATATTTCGTGTCTTATTACGATTATTATCAGCCCGAGGCGTATTTACCAACTACCGATGTTTATATTGGAAAGGAAGTCGAGATAAATGAAGAAATTGATCGTTTACGCCACGCCGCCACCCAGGCTTTATTACAAAGAAAAGATGTAATTATTGTAGCGTCCGTATCTTGTATTTATGGGCTAGGTTCGCCGGATCTATATCGCGAGACTTATATTTATCTATATAAAAATCAGGAAGTTAATCGTGACGATCTTTTAGAAAAATTGGTAAAATTATATTTTAAACGTTCAGATATTTTACTAAGAGGAACTTTCCGAATTCATGGTCAGACACTAGAAATTATGCCCGCGGATAGAGAGATTGTTATACGAATAGAATTTACAAATAATACAGTTGCGGAGATAAAATATTTTGAAAATACAACGTACAAAGAATTAGGTGAAAAGGATAGTGTCACAATTTATCCGGCGAAACACTTTGTTGTTAACGAAATTACAATGTACAAAGCTATCGAGGGAATCCAAAAAGAGTTGGAAGAAAGATTAAATGAATTTGAAAAGCAAGGTAAAATTATTGAGGAAGAAAGATTACGCCGCAGAACCAGATATGATTTGGAATTATTAAAAGAAGTAGGTTATTGTTCGGGAGTCGAAAACTATTCCAGATATTTGACTGGCAGAAATCCAGGTGAGGCACCATATACATTGATTGACTTCTTCCCAAAAGATTTTTTGTTAGTTATCGATGAATCTCATGTAACCGTACCCCAAATACAAGGTATGTATGAGGGAGACAAATCGCGAAAGAATAATTTAATTGAACATGGATTTAGACTTCCCTCAGCGCGAGATAACCGGCCCTTAAAATTTAATGAATTTTGGCAAAAAATAAATCAGGTAATTTATACATCGGCAACACCGGCAATTTTTGAAAGAAAAAATTCAGATCAAACCGTAGAGCAAATAATTCGACCGACCGGGTTGGTTGATCCTGACGTAGAAGTTAGACCAATCGTTGGCCAGGTTGACGATTTAACAAGAGAAATACGCGATAGAACTTCTAAAAAAGAAAGAATTTTAGTAACAACTTTGACAAAACGGATGGCTGAAGATTTGAGCGAGCATTTTAAAGAAAATAATGTTCGAGCCGAATATTTACACAGCGAAATACAAACTCTGGACAGGGTGAGTCTTCTAGATAATTTGCGCAGGGGCAAGTTTGATGTGTTGGTTGGGGTAAACTTACTTCGCGAAGGCTTAGACTTACCGGAAGTCTCACTGGTGGCAATTTTAGATGCTGACAAAGAAGGATTTTTACGGTCCGAAACATCATTAATCCAAACCATCGGTCGGGCGGCGCGAAATGTTCACGGTAAAGTAATTTTGTACGCCGACAACATCACCGGCTCAATGAAACGCGCTTTAGACGAGACTAATCGTCGTCGCGAAAGACAAATTAAATTTAATACGAAACATCATATCACCCCGAAAACAATTGAAAAGGCCATCCGAACAATTATAGATCATGAATTAAAACCCGAAGTAACACCAGAATACATAAATATTGAAAATCTTGAGGACTTGCCTCAAATAATTAAAATCAAAACCGAAGAAATGAAAAAGGCCGCTAAGAATCTCCAGTTTGAAGAGGCAGCGATATTGAGGGATGAGATAATTCAATTAAAGAAATTAAGGATAAAATAGTTTGACCAAAATGTAACACCTCTAAGGTGTTACAAAAATGGTTAGATAAAAACATACAAGGTGAAGATGTTCTAAATAAAGTTTGAGGGGCGGCCCGGTGGGCCGCCCCTCGCTGGGGTTGGGGTGGTTTCTATGCCTTTACCGCTCCTACGGTAAGGCCAATGAGCGTCCCGGCGAAGAGGGCGCCGAGTATCGTTGCCTCCCAGCCAGGGAAGTGGAATGGATCAAGCCGCCAGTGAATGACGATGCTGTCGCTGGTGATCTCGCGGCTTTGTTCCGTGTAGCCGTCCGGCCGAGGCAAAGTCAGAGAAGTCGAGTAGGTATGTCCATTGGGGAGCAGGGCATAGATGGTGTCGTATGAGATAGCCTCCTGACTTCCTTCTTTGACCAGGTAGGTTTCAAATGCGTTTCGGGAGTGTCTGATGAAAGTCGAGTAATCCTGGTGGACGGTTGAGCCGGTAATGGCGGTCGCTGCGGTCGACATGTTCCGGCCGATGTAAGTCCGGGTGACTATTGTCGACGCTCCGGTTACCTCGAGACGATTTGCCCAGGAGTTTTGGGCGTGGTAGATGTAGCCGATAGTTACCCAGCAGACGAGGATGAGTACAGCATCCATGCTCACTGCCCATGGGTGCGCCTTCCACAACTTATGCATGGTCTTCTCCTTCGAAGCGAGATCTAAACAAATTATACTCTCGGTTTGTTCAATTGTCAATCCATCTTCGGTCTGGAACTCAATGAATTTTTGTGCTACGATGTAGCCGCACCAAAAATCTTCGTATAGCAAAGTCCGCCAAATGCGGAAACTTTTGGTTATCCAAAGAAAAATATATGGCAGAAGATGACCCCAGCACAAAAGCTTACTGGCTTACAGAATTACATTCTGTCGCGCCGTGCGTTTTATGCGGGGCAAGTAAAATAATTATATGAATGAAAATATTGTCATCAAGGGCGCGAAGGAACATAATCTCAAAAATATAGATTTAGTTCTGCCGCGGAATAAATTAATCGTTTTTACAGGACTTTCCGGTTCCGGGAAGTCGACTTTGGCGTTTGATACAATTTACGCCGAGGGTCAGCGGCGATATTTAGAATCTTTATCAAGCTATGCCCGGCAATTTTTGGGCCAGATGGAAAAGCCTAATGTCGAATCGATCGAAGGACTTTCGCCGGCAATTTCGATCGATCAGAAAGCCGCTTCGCACAACCCGCGATCAACTGTCGGAACGGTTACGGAAATTTATGATTATTTAAGAGTTCTCTACGCGCGTATCGGAATTCCCCACTGTTCAATAGGTGGAGAGCCGATTACAAAACTTTCGCTTGAACAGATGGTGGAACGCATTTTAGATGTTGGTGAAAATAATCAAGTCAAGATATTTGCGCCCGTAGTTCGTGGTCGCAAAGGAGAATACCATACATTACTAGAAAATTATTTAAAACAAGGATTTTCAAAAGCGCGTGTCAACGGAAAAATGTTTGATTTAACCAAAAAAATCACCCTTGAGCGCTATAAACAACATTCGATCGATATTTTAATTGACGAAGTCGAAGTTAAGTCAGAAAACATCAGCCGGATTACAGACGACATTGAACAATCAATAAAAATGTCGGAAGGTTTGGTTTTGATCGTCCATGGAGGCAAAGAAGAAATTTTAAATCAAAAATTAACTTGTTCGGAGCATGGTATTAGTTTTACGGAAATTGAACCGCGCGACTTTTCATTTAATTCACCCTATGGATCTTGTCCTGTGTGCGACGGTCTGGGAACCAAAAAGGAAATTGATGTTAATTTAGTTTTACCCGATAAAACTCTAACCATTACTCAAGGGGCGATCATGCCCTTAAATTACAAATCAAATAATTATTTTGGAATGGTTTTACGTTCAGTCGCCGATCACTATGGATTTAGTGAGCACACGCCGTTAAATCAACTACCAGAAGGTTTTATTGAGAAAATTTTGTATGGTGAGGGATACCCGGAATACCTCCGCGTTCGTCATTTTACCCACGGCCGCGTACATATTTATCATTTAAAATTTGAAGGCATAATCTCATGGCTTGAACGCCGCTATCGCGAAAGTGAATCGGAAAATGTCCGTCGAGACATTGAAAAATATATGAGTCAATCCCCGTGCGAATCATGTGGAGGACAACGGTTAAAAAAAGAAAGTTTATTAGTAAAAATTAATGATCCCTCGAATTCCTCTGGACAAGGTCAAAATATCGCGCAAACCACAGCCATGACAATTAAAAGCGTATATCAATTTTTTACTAACATTGAACTTTCAAAAAAAGAACATTTAATTGCTGATAAGATTTTGGTTGAAATAAAAAACCGCCTTAAATTTCTAATCGATGTCGGTTTAGATTATTTAACTTTAAATCGCGCCGCCTATACT